>WJIM01000036.1 GCA_014730285.1 Candidatus Zixiibacteriota bacterium | reverse complement strand
CGCCTGCGCCGCATCCTGGCCAGTGCCGGAGTGGAACAAAATAGACGCGAAAGATAGAAATGGAACAAATCGTTCCAATTCGACTCACAATCGGCCTAACCGATTAAATAGCATAAGATTAACCTCACTCTTCCAAAAACCGCTGGAACAATTCATTCCATTTACTCCGATTGTGACTGATATCAGCATATTTGAATAATTCCTGTATTGTGTTACCCACCAGCGCTTTATCAATACCTTTTCATTTTGGCACAGCCTGTGCGACAGTCTATAGCGAAAGAGAAAAGGCCGAAAGGCAAAACCAAAGGAGTTTTTGATGAAGCGTTTCAATTTTAATGGAGTTTGCAGCAAAGCAGTAGTTCTGCTTGTAATCATGGTTTTCGCAGCAATTGGTTGCTCTGAAAATCCTTTGGGGGCTGACAAGAAGTCGGAACCGCAGATGCTGATGAGATCGGCTGAAGCAGTTTCCGGAATCAGCTTATCAACTGCCGCACATTCCATACAACAGAGAATCTCCGCGGACAAGGGCGGCGTCCTGAGCCTTCTGGATGTAACGCTTGAGGTTCCTCCGGGAGCGGTACCGAACGATACTATCTTCAGTATCAATATTCCGGATGTGAATGTATTCTACAATGAATTCGGCACCTCCGGACTGGTTTTTGATGTGCCCGTGAAGGTCACTATGTCGTACCGCAACGCGGACTTAAGCGGAGTTGATGAATCCACTATCCGTATCGGATGGCTGAATCCCAACACCAACGAGTTTATCGATGTCGAATGTGAAATTGATTTCAGAACCCAGACCGTCACCGGCTATCTGGACCATTTTTCAGCATACGCACTAATCTCAGACGAACAGTAAGAAAGTGAAAACCGGAACTTTATGAGTAAAGGTTATAGAAAATGATGGAAGTTGCAATTACACATACGAAGAAGGACGACCTCTGCTCGGAATTGATGGATGGCTTTGTCATGCTGGATTTGGCCCGGGGATGGTTAAAGCAGGGCAATACTGTTGTGGCTCTAGAGCTGTTGAAATCGGCTCTGGAATCGCCCGACGCCGACCTTAATCAGGAACTGAGAGCGCGTGTATTGAAGGAAACGGGGCGCGCCAGAATGATGCAGTCGGAGTGGGACAGCTCAGAACAGTATTATCTTGAAGCGCAACGGATTTACCTCGATCTGGAGAATCTCAAGGGCGCATCCGAATGTGCTCGCAATTGCGCGAATATGTATTTTCAACGGGGCAGATATCAGGAATCCGCAAACTTATGCGAGAAGGCACTGAAATGGGCGTCCGCAATTAACGATCATGAATTGCGCGCCACCATATTAAATACCCTGGCAGCAATTAAATCGGCGACCGGCGATCTCAAGGAAGCTATTAAGACCTTCAAGCTTTGTCTGGCGGATTTTCAAAGTGCCGGAAATCATATCCGAGAAGGGTATGTCCTCTTGAATATCGGACTTACCCAGACAGAACTGGGCGAACACGCTGAAGCGGTTCGCAGCCTTAATCAGGCGCTGGCAGTGGCTCTGGACGAAAAGGATCAGAGTCTTGTTGAAATATGTTATCAGAATATCGCCAAATGTTACCTCGCTCAGAACGATACAATTCTGGCAAAATCGGTAATCGACACAGCACGTAAGATTCTTCCCGGCCTTAATTCAAAGGCTCTGGAGACAGAACTTAACCTGATCGACTGCCGTATTATGCATGCGATGGGCAATATCGAGAATGCCGAGGGTCTGGCATTTCAAACCTATCAGATGGCGCTGGAAAATAATATGACCGCGCTGCAGGCAGATATTCTGAAGGAACATGGACTTATTTACAAGGACAAAGGGCAGTTCGACCTTGCAATCGCAAAGCTCGATGCTTCGGCAAATCTATACAAGCAGCTCGGTATCGATAACGGTTTCAAGCAGGCGGTCGAAGCCCTGGAATATCTGAAAAGGAGAGCATATGCCTGAGGTAAGCATTGCCCGTGAAATACTCAATAACAGTATGGAAAATCTGCTCACGGAAAAACAGCTCGGCCCGGATTCCGACTGGTCAAAAACGGTACAGAACCTCCTCTGCCTGGCCAGAGAAAACAACAAGTCCTTCGAGTATGAGCGGGCAATCAATTACCTCGATACACTGGAGGAGATCCTCGATTCCAAGGGTCTTCCCGAATTTTCCTTCGATTTAAGAATCGAACTACATCAGGAAAAGGGCAAGGCTTTTGCCTCTCAGGGCAAATACGATCAGGCTATCAACGAATACCAGAAGATTCTGAAGTACTGCCGTGATTCACAAAAGCTGGTAACCAAATCCGGGACCTTCAACCAGATCGGCCAGCTCCTTGCCAAGCAGGGAGATCATGACCGCGCATTGGGTTATCTGCAGAGGGCTATCGGCGCCTATCGCAGGCTGGACGACAAGTCCGGGATGTGCCGCGCCCTTCGCAATCTGGGCGTAGTCTTTGTCGAACTGGGGGAATTCGAAGAGGCCGAGATCAACTATGAAGAGGCCATAGGACTGGCCGAGGAGATCGGGGATAAGATCTTATTTGCCGATCTGATCAACAATCTGGGGGCGATCAAGAACATGAAGGGAAGCTGGCAGGAGGCTCTGGCTCTCCTGCGTCAATCCCTGGAAATCTACAGACAAAAGGACCAGAAAAGAAAAAGCGCCTACACCGAAAACAATCTGGCCATCACACTTGCGGAAAAGGGCATGAATGACGAAGCGCACGATTATTTTAAACGGGCTTATGAAACAGCGGCAGCCATCAAGGATGCTTCGCTGACATTAATCGTCGATATAAATCTGGCCGACCTGCATCTTAAGCGAGGAGAACTGCAGGCCGCCAAAAATCACAGCCAGAAAGCAGAAGAATATTTGCTCGATGCAAGCCTTATAAACGGCCACCTGGTCGAGGCCAAGAAATTATCGGGAAAGATTTTCTATTTCGAACAGGAATACGACAGGGCGCTTCTCTCATTCAACGAGGCAATTGAAATCAGCCATGAAATCGGAGCCAGGTATCTGACAGCGGACGTACTGATGGAACGCGGCACGCTTTATCGCGCAATGGGAAAACATATCGAGGCGCTTAGCGATCTGGAATCATCCTACCATATCTATACCACACTGAAGGCGGAAGGCAAAAAGGAACACACCGAGGAAGTTATAGACTCGATTGAAAAGTTGTACCTGCAGATTTTCGATTCGATGGCGCGTGAAGTCGACCGTAAGGACAAATACACAAAAGGTCATTCCGACCGGGTGGCCAGTTTGGCTCTGCTTCTGGGCAAGGAGCTGGGATTAAATACCCACACCCTCAAAACCATAGTATCCGCATCACTTCTGCATGATATCGGCAAGATCAAGATAGATGATATCATCCTTAAAAAACCCGGCCGTCTCTCAAACGAGGAGTTCAAGCGGATTCAGGAACATCCCGGCATGGGCGTAGAACTTCTGCGCGGCAAGGAATTTCCCTGGGACATAAAGCCGCTCATACTGCACCATCACGAGAAACTTGACGGTACCGGGTACCCGCTGGGCCTGAAGGGCGAGGATATTCCCATGGGAGCCAGAATTATCTGTATTGCCGATGTCTTTGACGCGCTGACCTCCGACAGGGTCTACAGGAAGGCCTTTGATACCGATAAGGCGCTGGAAATCATGAAAGAGGAATCCGGCACCACATTCGATCCGGCGCTCCTTAAGTGCTTCACCAATATGATTAATCGGGGCAAAGCCGACCTGGTGATAAACTCGCATACAAATGATGATGAGATGTACGGAATTTGGTCGCAGTGCAAGCTGGAAGACGATTTCGAGGCCGAGCAGGTAGAAATGTCGGCCTGATTTCAGGTGAGAATCCCGCTAAAAAATCTATACCTGCGAAGTCCTCAATCCCCTCGATATCAACTTCTTATTTTATTGACACTGAAAAAAAATGTAATACCTTACCCGTAGAAAGTTTGGTATATACATTGATTTACCCGCTTAAACGATGGACAGAATTATGAACTCAGACCATGCACACGCAAAAAGAATAATAGTGGCGCTGGCCATTACTCTTCTATTTTCCACTCAGCTTAGTGCTGAGCTTCCGGAAAGCTTCGATCTTCGAGATGTAAACGGTGAGAATTTTGTAACCGGAATCAAAAACCAGAGCGGTGGCACCTGCTGGGCTTTCGGCGCCTATGCTTCTCCCGAGGGATATCTTTTGATGACCGAGGAATGGCTGAATGCCGGGGATACCGGGCAACCGAACCTTGCCGAATATCATCTCGACTGGTGGAACGGTTTCAACGATTATTATAATGCCGACGCCCCCGATCCCTATAACCCACAGGGAATAACGGTGCATCAGGGCGGCAACTATATCATGACCTCCGCCTATCTTACGCGCGGCGAGGGTGCGGTCAGGGATATTGACGGCCAGTCGTTCAGCGCTCCGCCCGACAGATTCAGCGACGATTACCGCTATTATTACCCTCGGGATATTGAATGGTACACGGCCGGAAGTGATTTAAGCAAGATTGACATCATAAAAGAGAAGGTGATGACCCAGGGTCCGATTTCAACCTGCCTGACAGCCGACGGCCAGTTCCTTAATGCGGATTTTGTGCACTATCAGCCTCCCGGCGATCCCACCGATCTCAACCATTCTGTGGCGATTATCGGCTGGGACGATAACAAGGTTACTCAGGCGCCGGAGAAGGGCGCATGGCTCTGCAAAAACAGCTGGGGATCAGATTGGGGATTGCAGGGATTTTTCTGGATCTCATATTACGATAAATACTGCGGACAGCATCCCAAACTGGGAGCCGCCTCATTTTATAATGTTCAGCATATCCCCTACCCCTATGTGTTTTATCATGACTATCACGGCTGGGGCGGGCAAAAGACCGACTGCAGCGAGGCCTTTAACGCCTTCACCGCCGATCAGGAGGTGCTCCTCTGGGCAATTAATTTCGTCACCGCCGCCGACAGCGTGGATTATGTCATGAAACTCTACGATGATTTTACGGACGGTGAACTTGCCAATCTTATTGCGGTGGATTCCGGATTTTATGCACATCAGGGATTTCATACGGTCGATCTCGACCCACATCTGGTTATTATGCCGGACGAGGATCTTTATATTTATCTGAAGACCTCACACGGAGGGCAGGCTGTTGACATGTCCAATCGCGGCATGGAGACAGTTGGGGGCGAATATCGCGGCTGGACCATTTCCAAATCCGAGCCGGGCCAGAGCTACTACCATGACGGCGATTCATGGCAGGATTTATACGAATGGAACAACACCGCCAATTTCTGCCTGAAAGGTGTGGCCTGCTCATTCACGATAGTCGACAATCCACCAAAGGTTGGACATCAATACGATCCTTATGAATTCGAATTCCAGGCCGTCGGCGGGGTGAAACCTTATCACTGGGAGCATCTCTCGGGACAGCTTCCATACGGCTGCGCCTTTATCGGCGATACGATCGGTAAGATCAGCGGTACACCTACCTGGCCCGCGATTTACGGTGTTGCGGTGGAAATGACAGACAGCGATAATCCACCCCGAAAGGATACAATCAGGTTCCAATTTGTAATAGAGGACCCGATTCCGATCTGCGGTGATGTGAATGCCGACAGGGAAATAAATATCACCGACGCCGTCTATATGATAAACTATATATTCATGGGCGGCGATGCTCCTGAACCGATTGAGACCGGCGAGGTAAACTGCGACGGAAAAATCTCTCTTGTGGATGCGGTTTATATAATTAATTATATCTTTGCGGACGGTTACGAACCCTGTGATCCTGACGGCGATGGCAATCGCAATTGTATGATTCTGGAATAGATTTAATATGTGCCTTGGTCTATCAAGAATGGATCATGGCACT
>WJIM01000304.1 GCA_014730285.1 Candidatus Zixiibacteriota bacterium | reverse complement strand
TTCATGGTACATGAATCATCGCGCGGTGATCGAGGATATTTGTGCGGGCACACATCTGGCGCCCTTTATGCTGGGCTATTCCTATGGTACCACTCATAACTGGGCCATGTTCAAATATGAGCTGGTGCAGAGAGAGGTCAGGTCGATACAAAGGGCGGCGGCCGGATTTCTGGAGTGGATAGCAAATCTCGAACTTGCGCTTAAAGGATTCGATGTCGGTTGTCGGATCGGCTTTGCCAATGAGGTCGTGTACGGCCTGAAGGATAAAATGGATGCAGAGGAGGTTCGTATCAAGACCATCATAATGAAAAAGGAGGCAGGGCTCCTGGATAATGAAGAGGCCAAGCGTGAGGCTGAAAGAGGAAGGCTCCTGTTGTGATGGTTATATCGAAAAAGAACCGTTGGCGTATCGCGGTGACCGATCCGGTTTTCTTTGCGCGTGAGTTTCTGGAGGTTGAGCCGCATGAAGGGCAGATCATATGGCTTATGAATTCGAATCGTCCCGAGAATCTTCTGCATACCGGTAACCGCTGGGGCAAGAGCCTGGCGCAGGCGATAAAGATTCTGCATCGATGTATATTCAAAGTCAGGAATACCGCCTATGATTCATGCGGCAAATATAATGCGGTCAACTGCTCGATCACCATGGATCAGGCGAAGATCATTTTCAACAATGTGCAGAGACTGATTAAAGGGAATCCGTTGATGGAGATGCTGGTCAACTGCGTGCGCTACACACCCCATCCCCGGATTTATTTCGGCAATGGAGCGGTGTTTGGCTGCCGTTCGACTCAAAGGCGCGGTGAATATATCCTTGGCAATGATTATGATTACTGCTGTTTTGACGAGGCGGCATTCGAGCCGGAGTTCGATTATGTGGTCAATGAGGTTTTGATGCTGCGTCTGGCGGATCGTGCCGGGATGCTCGATTATGTGTCCACACCAAAAGGCAAGAACGCCTTTTACCGCAAGTCCGAGGAGCTTAGAAAGATTCCTCGGTATGCGTATGTTCAACAGGGTAAGACTGAGGAAAACTGTTATATCAGCAGAGAGTTTATCGAGCGCAAGAAGATCACGCTTCCGAAGCTCAAGGTCAGGCAGAATCTTTACGGCGAGTTCGTGGATACCGGCCAGGAGTTTATCGGCGAGGATTTGATAAGCGCGGCTATGCGTGCCTCGACGGGATTTGCTGAACCTGAGCAGGGACGTGAGTATATTACCGGCTGGGACCTGGCACGGAAGTACACATACACGGTTGGAGTTACGCTCGATGTAACCGAGCGGCCGTTCCAGCTTGCAGCTTTTGAGAGATTCAAGGATCGCGAGTGGAGTGATGTTTACGCGGCTATTCGAAGACGGAAACAGATTTACGGCGGAAGAGTTGTGGTCGATTCGACCGGGCTGGGAGATGTGGTTATCTCGGAGATTTCAGATGTCGGTCCGGAGGGATTTAACTTCGGCAAGGGCGGAGGCAAAGCCAAGACCGAGCTTCTGTCGAATCTTGAGCAGTATCATGCAAAGGGGGAAATCGCCTATCCGTTTCTGGAGCAGACCGGCTCGGACGGTGAGTACTGGTCGAACCTGCAGGAGTTCCGCGAGGCGTCATGGGACACGGAGATCGCCGGTGATTTTATAATGGCGCTGGGTTTGGCGCTATGGCCGATGCGGCTTACCTCGGAGGAAATGGAGAGAAAGCCTGTTAATCCAAGGCTTTCGAAAGCATAAATAAAGAAAGGGCTCTCTTCAATGAGAGCCCTTATTTATACCATGCACTGCGCTTAAAATCTATTTAACGTCTGATTCTGCGATAGAGAGCCATGGAACCCAGGCCGAGACCGAAAAGAATCGTGATGGCCGGTTCGGGAATGGCGGGGACGACCTTATCGTCGCTACTATGGCCGTCATCCATAAAATCAAACCCGGTCATATCAGTGGGAGTGTTGTCGAAAAAGCTGCCGTTGACCGAATTGTAATTAACATTGGACAAAAGCCAGGAGTCTGAGTCCCAGTCGATTTTATTTGGATTCTCGATTCTGATTCTGTCGGAATTGCTGATCTGATATCCATAGGCATTGGAAAACGACAGGCAGAGATAGAGAATAATTGTCAAGAATGCGATACCAATCAGTTTCACCATTTCCTTTGATTCTCTGTCAATTCTCGCTCGTCTAATCATAATAACCTCACAGACTATATGTTCAGGCCTTAATAAAAGCAAGCGTTGTGCCATATTGCCGAATTTCGGGATGAAATTATGTTCATGTTGTTGTAATACATAATAATAGGCCGCCATTATTCATGCCTTGGAAAGGCCTTTAAAAATCCGTTTTTGCAAAATATTGCATAGAATTCCTAGAAAAAAGCTGCAAATCAAATTCACTCACGGAGCGGTGTTGAAAGTTTTTCGGACGGCTAATTGAAAGGAGGATTGAAGCATGAATCTATACGGCCGTCTGAGGGTCAATTTATCTGAGGAGCGCGATTTCGACCGGGAGCGTTTTGCGGATATAATCAATACCACAATAAAGCCGCCTCGCAATGTAAGCCCCGAGGATATT
>WJIM01000303.1 GCA_014730285.1 Candidatus Zixiibacteriota bacterium | reverse complement strand
TAAAATCTGTATATGGAATCCATTCCATGCCGGAATCGAGTTCGATTGTCTCAGGAGAAGATGTGATTTTTATGGTAGTTATGGCCGCATTTGAATAATCCTCTGGATTATCGGCTGCGGCAAGTATCGTAAATGCAAAAAATATAATAAGAAAAGCGGCATTAAGTCTTTTCCATGATTTCATCCTGTAACTCCTCCCCGAAAAGCGGGTTTATATGTCTGGTAAAATACTCTGTCTTCGCAAGCCTCAGGCTTTGATCAAAGTAATGGAAGACAGCATTGAAAAATATTGTAATTGCGAAGATATCTTAAGATAGAAAACAGACCCTTTTTTGTCAACAAAGATAAGTGGTTCTAATATTGTTTAATTATTCTGCCGTCCGATCTCAAGTTGAAATTCAAAAAGGCCTATTTTTTGAGGTTGCAAGCATTAGATTGAAATCCAAATACTCTCCATAATTATAGGAACCATTTAGAAAGAGTGAGGTTTTAGTTTCCGATTGTTTTTTTGAAATGATATTAATCATGAGGTGGATTTTGGAAAGAAAAATGGCGGTTGTATTGTTAGCTCTGGGCGCGATAATTGTGATGTCTGCAAATGCCGCGGCTCAGGGGCTTCCGGGCAAGTCATTTGAGTTTAGTTATGACTTTTTACCTTATAAAAAATTAAGCGATCCGGAGCCGGGCACTTTTTTTGAGGATATAGAAGTTAGAGTTCAGAAATTTAATTTCGATTTTTCTTATCCACTGGTTTTCGGGCGCGGCAAGACGGTAATGGTCAACAGCTTTGGTTATCAACAGCTTCAGATAGATTATAAAAACTGGGAATATGGTGAAGGCGGCGGTGAACCGACAGTCGACAGGCTTCATTCGCTGAGCTATACAATGTTTCTCAGACGAGTTCTAAATGACACCTGGTCAATGGCATTTCTTCTAAATCCGGGTCTTGCCACCGATTTTGAGGGCGCCCTGGTTCTGGAGGATTTCAGTCTACAGTTCGGGGCAATTTTTACAAAACAATTCAGTCCAAGGTTCGCATTTGGTTTTGGGGCGGTGTATTCTACCCAGTTCGGACATCCGATTCCGCTTCCGGCGCTTTCTTTTCAATGGAATAACGGATCTAATTTGCGGGCAAATGTGATACTACCGGTTAATATGGAGCTGTGGTATGATGCTTCTGAACGCCTTGATCTGGGTATCTTGATGAAGATTGACGGCGATGAATTTCATGTTGATCCGGAAATCTACGGGTATGATAATCCGAATTTCAGGCAGACCGATGCCATGATAGGACCCGCCGCCGAAATCAAAGTGGCCTCGTGGATGAGTTTAAATCTATACGGCGGATATACTTATCTCAGGATGTTTGAGTTCTATAATGCCGATGATGAGCTGGCGGCTTATGATCCTGAAAACAGCTTGTTTTTCAGAGCAGGTTTGCGATTTGAGAGGTAATTTTAGGTGAGTTTTATCCCATTTTTAGGATTTCATTTTCCAAATTCATGCGTATAATCTACCGAAGATATAAATAGAAGATTTACAAATTGGGCCGCCACTACACCGTTGAATCAACACCTTTGAGGCGGCCCTTTTTGTTTGTGTAAAATGGGGTTTCATTTGTAAGTGACATTGCTTAGAGCATAATTTTTTCTTGCCAGAAATTATCAATTCTCATAACATGAACAACCGGTATAATAATGCGGGGAGAGTTTAAGATTAAGTTCGGTAATTTGCTTGATTGGTTCAAACGCCATTTTAGCCCTAAGAGAATAAAGGAATTCTGGGCTCATTACGGACTGGGGCTGATTGACAGAATCGGCAAGAACCATGTTTTCCTGGAAGCCAGCGGTCTGGCGTTTTCTATTATAGTCTGCGTGGTGCCGTTTGTGCTGATTATCTTCGCAGTGCTCGGCTTTGTGCTGGAAAGCCCCACCATTCGAACCGAAATCAATAATTTCATAGACCGTGGAATTCCCTATGAGGATGCCGCCTCTACAGTCAAAGAGATAGTATTCGAGCGTGCTCAGGAATTCAAGGTTAATAAAAACATTGCCGGCATATTCGGCATATTGGGTCTTCTCTGGGCTTCAAGTCGGCTCTTCAGCAGTATGCGCACTATACTTAATGTTTCATATAAGAATCGTTCCGAGGGATCGATTTTTGGGGATGTTGTGGCCAAGCTGCGTGATCTGGCTATGGTGCTTTTGGTGCTGTTTTACTTTTTGCTGGCCACGACTATCATTCCCGGTTTAGCCGTGCTTGAGAAGGTAACCGAAAATTCCACGATACTTGAATTCCTGCATATTCAATTCGTTGGAGATCTTATTGTTCAGACGGTATCCTTTGTTTTACTGTCATTTGCATTTTTCGTGATTTATTATTTCGTGCCGCAGGCTAAGCTTCCATTGAAAGTGATAATAGTAAGCGCCTTGTGGGGAGCCTTTTTCTGGGGCATAGCGGAATATCTTTTCAGATTGTATATAACCAATTTCCTGACTCTGAAACGGATTTACGGCGCCTATGTGTTTATCATTGTCACGGTCTTCTGGATATATTATACATCGGTGGTTGTCATTGTCGGGGCTGAGATCGGTCAGTTGTTCCGTGAAAGACGCGGTTTGGACCGCAAGATGGGTCCAGAAGGATAGCCTGCCTGAGGGAATATCTTTAAAAAAGACTTGCCCGGATATATAACACTTCATAGATTTCCAACATCACGGCTGCAATACTTTATTAATCGAACACGGGTCTCAAGGAGGAGCCCATGAAAGCGCTCGATGTAGTCTTTTTGATTCTGCTCGTAGTTGGCGGACTCAATTGGGGACTGGTAGGAATTTTCAAATTCGATCTGGTCGCCTGGATTTTCGGCGATATGTCCGTCATCAGCCGCATCGTGTATATCATCGTTGCGGTCTCTGCGCTCTATAACCTGGTGCTGTGGAAGTCTATACAGCATCGCTGGGGGAGAGGACATGTTCCGGCAACAGCGTAGACAGCATGTATGACATCTGAGCGCTCGGCTGATTAATTTAAGGCAACAGAGTTCAGGCATAATGCCGGGTGTAAGAACAACATCTCCTGAAAGAATGCAGGCCGGCGGATATGAATCCGCCGGCTTTTTTTCATGCAGGCGATAAAAATAAATTGACAAATCCATTTTTTGCACGTCCTTTATATTGCACAGGACAAGTCTCTTCTGTTGGGTATAATTTGAGGAGCAAAAGCCATGCTTAAACCAAAAACGCTGAGTTATTGGATTGCAGGTATGATTTTATATCTGACCATGCTGCTTTTTTCCTGCACGAATTCCCTGGAACCGGATATTGAAGATATAGTGGAACTTGAACCCTTGGAGGGAGAGGCCAGAAATATTGTTCTCCATGTTTATGATAGCGATTCAAGATATTTTTTGGGGGAGTTGGAGCTGAATACTGAAGGTAGTATTACTATCAGCTATGAGCCTCTGGATGAATATTTTATTTATGCCAGCGCCGAGGGATTTTTTACTGAGATTTATTATTGCAATAAAGGAGAATCAATTGATGTCGATCTCGACTCATGTCCGCAATTCCGCAACACGATTTCCTCTTCTATATTTGTAATAGAACCAAAGTATACTGAAGACGCCTATGGTTATTATCCCGATCATCCCTATGCGGAATTGCCCATAATTGCCCAGCTCCCCAATGGCAATGAATATCGAACTCAGACCGATGAGCAGGGGCGTTTTTGCCTGGGCAATCTTCCTGACGGAATAATTGATATAAGAATGCAGTACGGCGATATATCCAGAACAATCAGTATGGAAAGCCGCCCGGAAGGCTATTATGATGATTATCAATTATATAACGGGGCTGTTAGCTATGCACCCAATATTTATCTGTATCCGGACAAAGAAATGGATGTGGATTTGAAGCTGATCTTTCCCCGCGGAGGCTATGTAATAAAATCGGAACCCGAATACAATAACGGTTGGTCGGTTCATGTTACTCCGGACGGCCTGATCGACGGCAAGTATCCGTATCTTTTCTATGAATCAGCTTTGCCCTCGATTGATAATTCGGAAACCGGCTGGATCTTCGAATCAGAAAATTTACGGAGCGGCTTAACTGAACTACTTTCGGGGCATGGTTTCAGGGGACATGAGATAGATGATTTTCTTGAATTCTGGCTGCCGATTTTGAATCGGGCTCCGTGTTATGCATTCTATCCACAGGATATCGAACAGCTTACCATTCTGGACATTCAACCATTCCCGGCAACTATCATTCGTTTTCATCTTTATGTTGAACCGCTGCAATCTTACCGCAGTTTGGATGAGCCCCCGCATATTTATATCCCGGAAAGAAATGGCTTTACCGTAGTCGAATGGGGTGTGATCGGCTCACCCGATCTGGTTCCTTCAGAGCGTTAATCAGTCGAACTGACGGCCTCGCATCATAAAAATATTGCTCTTCCACCTTCTTTTATGTTAATTGAGCAGGATCGCGGTTATCCTTCGTATTTATTTTAAAAAGGTGGTTATATGCCCGATAATCAAAAAAATGAAAGTCCGATAAAAGTTGGAATCAGTTCCTGTCTGCTTGGAATGACGGTGCGTTATGACTCGGGTCATAAGCGCGATCGCTACTCCACCGATGTGCTCTCCGAATATTTCCAATTCGTTAATGTCTGTCCTGAGGTCGAGGTCGGTATGGGTGTCCCGCGCGAGGCGGTCAGGCTGGTTGGTACGGCCGAGGATACCCGTATGGTAGGGGGCAAAACCGGTAAGGACTGGACGAAAAAGGTCGTGGCCTTCAATGCCAAACGCGCCAGGGAGCTGGAGAAGGAGAATCTGAGCGGGTATATTCTCAAGAAGGATTCTCCCAGTTGCGGCATGGAAAGGGTTAAGGTTTATAACGAAAAAGGATATGCGGAAAAAAATGCCGTGGGCATGTGGCCGAGGGCATTGAAGAAGCAATTCCCGCTTCTTCCCATGGAAGAAGAGGGGCGCCTGAACGACCATCGTTTGCGCGAGAATTTTATTGTCAGGGTATTTGCTTACCACCGTCTTCAGAATCTTTTCAACAACCGCTACAGCAGGGGAAAGATGGTCAAATTCCACACTGCACACAAACTCCTGCTTATGGCTCATAGCCCGAAGCATTATAAAGAACTTGGTAAGCTGGTTGCGGATGTGAAGAAATATTCGCCGTCACAGATGCGTGAGAAATACAGCGCTGTATTCATGGAGGGGATTGAATACAAAACCACCACCAAGAAGAATGTCAATGTGTTGTATCATATCCTGGGCTATCTGAAAAAAGTGCTCAGTCCGTCTGAAAAGCAGGATATTTTGCAGGTTATCAAAGATTATCATAATGAAATAACCCCGCTTGTGGTACCGTTGACCTTGTTGCGGCATTATGTTACCATTCACGATATCGACTACATAGAAGACCAGATATATTTGACACCGCATCCCAAGGAGCTCATGCTTAGAAATCATGTGTAGGCTTTGATTTATTTGCCGAAAGCATCATACAGCATGCGGTTGTGATCGAAAGCGAGCCTGATATCGGAATAGTCCTTTGTCAGCATAAGCTCCGCGGCATCATCGGCCGCCTTCGGCTCACCGCTTAACGGTTCGGCCAGATATGTTACCGACATAACGCGTCCCCTCGGATCCCTGTCCGGATCGGAATATACGCCTACCAGCTTTTTTAATTCGATTTTAACGCCGGTCTCTTCCTCGGCCTCACGCACAGCGGCCTCCTCGACAGTCTCATCCTCCTCTACCATTCCGCCCGGCAGCGCCCAGTAATCCTTGTAAGGATCGTTTTTGCGTTTGATCAGGATGATCTTTCCGTCGGGATATTGGACTATCAAATCCGCCGCGACAATCATCTTGAACATATCATCCTCCTTTATTTTTGAACTCGGTTTTCATTCTGGCAAAATAGTCTCTCGATGCTCTTATAACATTGGGCGAGAGTAAAAGTGCGCCGATAAGTGTGGGAATTGCCATTAGTGCAAATGATGTGTCCAGCAGATTTATCACGATATCCTGCGACCATATCGCAGCGAGCGGCAGGCTCAGTATGTAGACATAGATATAATAGCTGCCAAATTTATAGCCGAAAAGATAGCGTGAACATTTAAGGCTGTAATATGAGTATGATATCATAGTGGAAATCGAGAACATGATGATGATTAGGGTCATCATGTAACGTCCCATACCCGGCATGCCGTGCTCGAAAGCATTCACGGTCATCACCACACCGTCCTCCTGCGGAAGCGCTCCGGTTGCCAGGATAACGAGCGCGGTCATGGTGCAGACCAGGTTCGTATCCAGGAACGGCCCCATCATAGCGATCAATCCCTCGCGCACAGGTTCTTTGGTTTTGGCCGCGCCGTGAGCCATAGGCGCGGTGCCGATTCCTGCCTCGTTGGAAAATGCAGCGCGTTTGATGCCGTTAATCAGCACTTCTTTGAAGACAATCGCTGTTCCGCCTCCAATCAATGCTTCCCCGCCAAAGGCCGAGGTTACGATTGAATTGAACAGTCCCGGTATGATCGAAGCATTGCACAGAATTATATACATGGCGGAAATGACGTATATCAGAAACATTACCGGCACGATCCGGCTGGTCACCTGCCCCACCCGCACAATACCGCCCAGTATGACTATTCCGACCGCGATCATGCAGACCAGGCCGGTGTAGAGTTTGTTTATGCCCCAGTCGTTTTCCAGAAGGCCGGAGAGCTGATTAACCTGAAAAAGCGCCAGACAGCCGACCATACCGCAAATAGCGAACATAATCGCCAGAGGCTTGAAGTATTTTCCCAGGCCGACCTCGATGTAGTACATCGGCCCGCCCTGATCGATCCCGCGCTCATCCTTCTTGCGGTACAAACATGCCAGTGTGCAGGTGAAGTACTTGGTGGACATGCCAACGATACCTGCCACCCACATCCAGAAAATAGCCCCCGGTCCGCCAATCGTGATTCCAATTGCCACGCCCGAGATATTGCCCATGCCGATGGTAGCGGATAGCGCGGAGGATAGCGCCTGGAAATGGTTGATTTCGCCCGGATCGTCGGGATCATCGTACTTACCGCGAAGGATATTCACAGCGTGCTTGAGATACCTGAATGGGATGAAACGTCCAACGAGAGTGAAGTAAACTCCGGCGGAGATCAAAAGCACAACCATGGGAATTCCCCAGGCGAGATCAACGGCTCTGGTCAGGATCGAATCGAGAAATTGCAATTAATTCTCCCAATACTAGCAGTATTGATACAGGCTTGTGTATTATCTAACTCTCCGGTGGATATTTGTCAATGATTCGCTTTACCGCTTTTTTGACATGCTCCTCGGCCTCCTGAGGGCTGTTGATAACTCCCGATGCCCAACCTCTCCAAACCATAACCTTCTGATCGGTATCCACAAAATCGATAATAAGTGTACCCTGTTTGTAGCGGGTAACCTCGGTGTGACGCGGTCCCCGCCAGGGATGGTAGCCGTAATGATCAACCCGCACCTTATCCCGCATGCTGACATGATAAGCGATTCTGATATCCGCCCTGCCTTTGTTCACAAAGCGGTAGCCCTTGGCTTCCATCTCGTTCTGGATTGCGTCCTCCACCCGCAGACGCAGGAATCTGTTGTTCAACGGGCTTCTGGAATCGGGTCTTTCCTTTTGGGGCAGAAATCCGAATGTCCGATAGGAATCGAAATCGGCCTGCTCATCGAAATCAGTCATAACGGTCATAGATGCACATCCGGCAAAGATAAAAAGTCCTGAAAGAATAGATATGATCAGACTTCTTTTCATAAAATTCTCTCCTGTCATTTTATTCGTAAATTTCATTTTCAAATATAGAAATAGATTACCCGCAAAAGTATATAAAACAGGTAATTTCGGGCCGGCAATTTTCAAAAGATCAGGTCATAAATTTTGAAAAATACTGTAGCGGGAATCGCTGCTTTTTCGTTTTATTAGTATAATTAGAATCTAATGCCTGGAAAAATTTATTCATCAAGGAGAAACCATGAGATTCAAGGGCCTTTTGACAGCAGTATGTATATTTCTATTCGGTGCAGCTTCTTATATTTCCGCAGATAGTTCCGAGGGTGGGATCACACAGGAGATGATCGAAAAGATGCATGAATCGACAAAATTCGAGGGACCCTGGAAAGCGATTTATAATTCGCTCATGAATAATGATATTAAAGACCTGGCGCTTGATCATGATAAGGTTGTCGAACACGAGGACCTTTTCAATGTCAGCATCAAGACCAAAGGCGTCACGAATCAGAAATCCTCCGGGCGCTGCTGGCTTTTCGCGAGCCTGAATCTGCTTCGTCCGAAAATGATCGAAAAGTATGATCTGAGCAGCTTCGAATTTTCGCAGAGCTATCTGGCGTTCTGGGATAAGCTGGAGAAGGCCAATATGTTTCTTGAGGTGATGATTGAGCTTCGCGACCGAGACTATTTGGATCGGGAACTGAACAGCTTTTTGCGCAGTCCCTATGGGGATGGCGGCTGGTGGCATTATACTGTTGACTTGATCGAGAAGTACGGATGTGTGCCCAGGGAGGTTATGCCCGAGACCCAGAGCACGTCCAAAACCGGCATGATGAATAAGCTTATCAGCACCAAGCTGAGAAAATGCGCCTCGGAAATTCGGAAACTGCACGCAAAGGGTGCCTCTATCGCGGACTTAAGAGATGCGAAAGAAGAAATGCTGATGGAAATATATCATATGCTGACTCTGAATATGGGAATACCGCCGACTGAATTCGTATGGAGATATGAGGATAAGGACTCGACTGTCTCCGAGCCCAAAAAATATACTCCTCAGGAGTTTTACAGTAAAGTTGTAGATGTCGATCTGCGTGATTATGTTACCATGACGGATCATCCCTCACGTCCCAAATATGAGATGTATGCAGTAAAATATACGCGCAATATGTATGATCGTGAAGACGGCGCATTTATGAATGTTCCGATTGATTCACTGAAGGCCTATGCCCTGAAGACCCTGCTGGATGGCGAGGCTGTGGTCTTTGCCTGTGATGTGGGCGAGGATAACGCCAATGATAAGGGCATATTCCGTCCGGGTATTTATGATTATGAATCTGTTTACGGTGTCGATTTAGGCATGGATAAGCAGGATAAATTCCTTTACGGCGATCTTACGGCCAACCATATGATGCTTATCTCGGCCTGCGATACATTAAACGGTGAAGTGCAAAAATGGAAGGTGGAGAATAGCTGGGGGACCGACCGGGGGGATGGCGGCTTCTGGACCATGTATGACGGCTGGTTCGATGATAATGTCTTTGAAATCATAGTCCACAAGAAACATCTATCCGGCGATCTACGTAAAATATTGAAAGAGGAGCCGGTTGAACTGCCCTCATGGGATCCATATTCACGATGTGTCAAAAAGTAAGATTTTATTGCAGTTAACAATCCGGCAAACCATCGCCATCTATATCTCCCGGGACATACCCGCCCAGAAAGACATAATTGATGATCCAGACTGCGTCGCTGACATTAACGGAACCGTCACAATTGGAGTCACCGGCAAAATAGGGTAGAGGCGGATCGCCGGATATGAATACATAGTTGATGATATGGACCGCATCGCTGATATTAATTGTACCGTCATTATTACTGTCGCCGATTAAAAATGTAAATTCGAAGTTCGGCCTGAATTCAATTGCGAATGAATCATGGGGCATATTCTGGGTGGATTGAAAGCGGTCGTAGAATTTATGATAACTGCAATCCTGATCGAGAGAGAGACCTACAAGCGAGGTGACCGCCGCTCCGCCGATACCAATATCTTTATACTGATAACGGATATTTCCATCTGCAGTGAGAATGATCTGGAATGTTATGGTAGTATCCGCCTCCTGGATAAGATTGCCCACTCGTTCGTAAGAGACTATAAAGGTGTCATTGGCGGGAGATTGATAATAATAAACTGCGCCGTTGCCGTGATAATCCTGGTCCAGAGTTAGATCGTTCCAGAAGGGCGATAGGAAGGCGTCAAAACCCGGAGAGGGAAAATAGATATCGTCGTAATAACCGTTTATCGTAATATCCTCTTCCACGAATGAAACACCTCCGTTAGTGGAGATATTTACCTCGTTGAAATAATCGTTATAGAAGTTCAAGGTAAATCCGAGTTCATACGGCCCGGCAGTACCGTCATCGAGCGCATTGGCGGGAACCTCGGAATTCTCGAATTCAGACTCTTGAATCTGAGTGCCCGTCTGAGTGATATCGATCCAATCGTAATCTATTGTTCCCTGATCCGAATCATAGACAGCGTAGTTTGTATCATTGCACTCCAGATCGAGAAAAATCGGCACAAAGATAGTATCCCAGCCGGAATTGAGGTCAACCTCTATCTCGGCCTCGGCTTTATAGGGCGCCACGCTTCCGGGAATAACCGTGCCGTCAAAATAGAAGTAGATTATGTCTCCGCCAAGCGGTGCAATGCTTCCGGATTGCGGGCTGATATCCAGCCATCCGCCGGTAGTCCAACCCTCGATTGTGTCATCGAAGGTGATCGTGTAGTCGATTGACCTGTCGTTATAGTCATTTAGCAGGAAGATGCTGGTCTGCCCGGTTTGGCCGTCGGTCATTGCATACTGCACGAACTGCGGACTTGTTTTTACATTACCCGGCGGCGCCATCGACTGCAAAGCAAGCTCCAGATCGGGACGGGGGCCTATATTCTCGGATGGATTGGGCTGCAATGTACCGCTTAGGTCGAGAAGATTGGCCAGGTCGTCGGCAGCCATCGGTTCGCCATAAGTCTCGATATATGCCGACTGGAGCGATGCCACCACCCCGGTCACCATAGCCCCCGCTGCTGACGTGCCGCCGAACCTGTCGGTGTAATGCTGCTTGTAATCGCCGTCACCGTCAAAAAGTACACCGTATCCCGAGGCGGCCACTTCCTTTCCCCAGCCCTGCAGGTTTATGCGTGAACCATAGTTGGAGTAATACAGACGCGACCTGTCCTGGCCCCAGTTGCCGGAGGGGGGAGCGCCGGCGCCGACTATTATAGCATGCGAATTGCGGAATGAGGTGTTGAATTTATCTTCATAAATCGGATCATCCAGATTCTCGGCGCCGTTGCCAGCAACAGCAACCACGATTATGCCTTTTGCCGATGCTAACTGGACAGCATCGAAAGTTTCATCGAAATATTCTTCCGGCACATAACCGGCCTGGTCCGGCTGATATTCAAAATCATAACGCGGTCCGGGGCTGTTAAGTTCGATCAGGATAACATCTCCCGCTGAAAGATATGCTGCCGCAAAATCCACAGCCGTCGCAGTGCCTATTCCGCCCACTGAAACTCCCGAGACTTCGGCCTCGTGGGCTATGCCGGTGATACCATAGGCATTGGAATCAGCGCCGATTATTCCCATTACGCAGGAGCCGTGCGAGGCCCATCCGGGGGCATTGACAGGCAGACCGAATAAAAGCGTGTCGATATTTTCCCCGAAATCCTCGTGGTCGAAATTCCAGTTGCCCTCGATATCGATAACATGAACATTTTCACCCTTACCGCCCGGGACATTCCAGGCATAATCTGCCCCCACTCCATCGGGCGCAGAATATAAATAGCCCTGCTCCGCCATAAAATCAGGCGTTGTAGGCGGAATATCCTCGGCGGGATACGATTTGGGTCGAATGTATACATTCTCTATCAGTGGATTGTCGTTGAGTTCGTTAATGAGTCTTTTTGCGGTATTATAGTCCGCGATCTCAACCTGATAGTATGAATTCAGGTCGGGCAAACTTAACGATTTCTCCGCTTCCAGCAGAGTTCTTTCATTATCAATCGCCTCCTGATCTCTAACGAAAAGCGGTTTTATAGACTTTCCGCTTTTAGCCTGAATGAGGTTTTGAATCGTATTGAGATCAGCTGAATTTGAAACCAAGCTCCCGTTTTTGAATCTAACCTTATCTTCATCATGGAATTTAATGATCACTCTGTCGACCTCGATATTTCCGCTAACTCTATGACTTTCAGCGGTATTTCCATAAGATATGGCAAAAAATAGGCATATCAGGACAGCCAAAACAGGCAGGATTTGATTTTTGGGGCTCAGGATTGTCTTCATATTAAGTTCTTTCGGCAAGAAAAGGCTTCCTTATTGAAATATAAGTCATCGAAACAGACTGTCAATCTGTTTACGGCCGCAT
>WJIM01000302.1 GCA_014730285.1 Candidatus Zixiibacteriota bacterium | reverse complement strand
TTTCAGGATAAAAATTGCCATGTTTTTCCAGGTCTATTTCCGATATCCCCAAAATGCGGAGAAAGCATGTGAAATTTGTCTCAAGCAAATACTAAATTATTGGTAAATTTCTTGACTAATAATAGTTTATAATGTATCGTATATATCTTGAATGTGAATTTGGTAACTTTGTCGAAAGCACTCGAGATGGCAGAACACAAGCTTTCCAACCTCGAAAAACGCATCCTGATTTTTGCCGGGGGGTATGGCAGCGGAAAGACAGAAGTTGCCGTGAATTATGCCGCTTATCTGGCTCGTTTAGGCCATCTGCCTCTGACGATTGTAGATCTCGACATCGTAAATCCCTACTTCAGGTCCCGTGAGGCGGCCAAGCCGATGACAGCGTTGGGAGTGCGAGTTGTTATGCCGGCCGGAGAGCATTGTTCAGCCGATCTTCCGATTATTCTGCCGGAGGTTAAGGGTGCGATCGAGAATGAGAATGAGCGCGTGATTCTCGATGTGGGCGGTGATGATGTCGGCGCAAGGGTGATGAGTTCGATGGCGGATGCGTTTAAGCCCAATGATTATGAGATGCTTTTCGTATTAAATGCCAATAGGCCGTTCACATCAGATGTGAAAAGCTGCATGAAAATGAAGGCGGAAATAGAAGCTTCCTGCCGCCTTGATTTCACCGGAATTATCTCGAATACTCATTTGATTGATGAAACCGACAGAAATACTATATTGGATGGAATGAAGCTGGCGCGGGAGTTCAGCCGGGAGTCAGGACTTCCGGTAAAATTCGTAAGCGCCAAGGCCAAGATTTTTGAAAAAATACAACCCGAGGAGATCGATTGTCCCATCCTGCCCCTGGAGCGCTTTATGTTGAAGCCGTGGGAACTGGAATCGAAATCAAGATAAGAGGCGGTTGATCCGAGAGGAATTTACAATATGCCCGGAATTACAATTGATAAAAACTACTGCAAAGGCTGTGAGCTTTGCGTAAAGGCCTGTCCGCAGCAGATTCTTTCGATGTCTAAGGAGATCACCAAGCGCGGTTACTTTTACGCCCAGGTTCACGATCCGTCGAGATGTATCGGTTGTCAGCTTTGTGCGATAACCTGTCCCGACGCAGCCATCGAGGTCCACTCGCATGGCACCAGATATGTCTTGTTCGAATACTAAGGAAAAGGTGCGAAAGATATGGCAAAAATTCTGATGAAAGGAAATGAGGCAATTGGTGAGGCGGCTGTGCGTGCTGGAGGATTGCATTATTTCGCCTATCCGATTACGCCTCAGAGCGAGGTCGGTGAATATCTGGTTAAAAGGCTGCCCGAGGTGGGCGGTGTGTTCGTGCAGGCCGAATCTGAAGTTGCTGTTGGCAACATGCTATTCGGTGGAGCGGCATCGGGAAAACGTGTATTCACCACCTCATCCAGTCCCGGCATCTCATTGATGCAGGAGGCAATATCATACATAGCCGGAGCGCATCTCCCGGCGGTCTTTATCAATATCGTGCGCGGCGGCCCCGGTCTGGGAGGAATTCTCCCGGCTCAGTCAGATTATTTCCAGTCTGCCAAGGGCGGCGGGCACGGCGATTATCGTCTTTTAGTGCTGGCGCCGTCGACAGTTCAGGAGGCCGTGGATATGGTTATGCTGGCCTTCGACCTGGCCCAGAAATACCGCAACCCGGTCATGGTCCTGGGGGATGGCATGATCGGTCAGATGATGGAGGCGGTGGAGTTTCCGGAGGGTATTAAGGAGACCGATGATCCATTGACCATGGACTGGCCCGTAACGGGATGCAAAGATCGCGATCCGAGAATTATAAAGTCATTATTCCTTGATCCCCAGGCATTGGAAAAGAACAGCTTCGCACTGGCTGATAAATACAAGAAGATGCGTGACGAGGAAGTCCGTTGCGAGCTTTATAAGGTTAAGGATGACTGTAAGGTCTTGCTGATTTCGTACGGCACCATGGCTCGAATCTGCCAGACCGTCATAGACGAGATGGAAGAAGAAGGCGTGTCGGTAGGGCTTTTGCGTCCGATAACGCTTTTCCCCTTCCCGGAAAAAGAGATTCACGATCAGGCGGTGAAAGACAATATTCAGGCGGTGCTGTCGGTTGAGATGAGTACGGGCCAGATGGTAGAGGATGTTGACAAAGCGGTGCGCGGCAAGAAGCCGGTCGAGTTTTATGGACGCACCGGGGGGATCGTGCCCTCGCCCGAAGAGGTTAGAGATTATATTTTGAAAATTCTTGAAAAGAAATAGAGCTGAGGTGACTATGCCAGAAGCAAAATTGAAAATTTTTGAAAGGCCTGAATCATTCAGCGATGTGGTTACGCATTACTGTCCGGGTTGTACTCATGGTATAATTCACCGGCTGATTGCGGAAACTATCGATGAATTCGGCATACGTGAGAAAACGGTCGGTGTCGCCCCGGTTGGCTGTTCGGTTTTGATCTACAACTATTTCAGAACCGATTTTCTGGAATCACCCCACGGCCGTGCCCCGGCGCT
>WJIM01000301.1 GCA_014730285.1 Candidatus Zixiibacteriota bacterium | reverse complement strand
CGCATGAGGTTGCGCAGGGATATAAGGAGGTTTCCGACCCGTCGATATTCGTCAAGGCCAAAGTCAAGGGCAAAGAGAATCTCTATTTTCTGGTCTGGACAACTACACCATGGACATTGATCTCCAATGTTGCCTTTGCAGTACATCCCGAGGCCGAATATATCCGTGTCAAATTCGGCGATGATGAGTTGATCCTGGCCGAAGCATTGGCTAATCAGGTCCTGAAAGACGAGTTCGAGACTCTGGAGAAATACACTGGCAAGGATCTGGAGCACTGGGAATACGAGCCGCTTTTCCCCTACTATAAAGATCAGGTTGAAAACGCCTACTTCGTGACCAATGCCGACTTTGTTACGCTCGAGGACGGTTCCGGAGTTGTGCATATGGCGCCTGCATTTGGCGCCGACGACTACAATGTCGGCCAGAAATACGGCCTTCCTGTGCTGCAGGCGGTGGAGCCGAACGGCAACTTCAAGAAGGAGGTTACCGATTACGCCGGCATGTTTATCAAAGATGCCGATCCGTTGATTACGAAGAATCTCAAGGAACGCGGACTTTTATTCAAAAAAGAAAAGTACGTGCACAATTACCCGCATTGCTGGCGCTGCAAATCGCCGCTGGTTTACTATGCCCGTGAATCATGGTATATCCGTACCAGCCAGTTCAAGGAAAAGCTTCTTGAAAACAACCGCACCATCAACTGGGTGCCGCCCGAGATCGGCTTTGGACGTTTCGGCGAATGGCTGGAGAATAATGTCGACTGGGCGCTTTCACGCGAACGTTACTGGGGCACGCCGCTCCCGGTCTGGATCGGTGAAAAAACCGGCAAGCAGATCGCGATAGGCTCTGTGGAAGAGCTGAAAGAAAAGGGCGAAGATGTCCCGGATGATATCGATTTGCATAAACCGCATGTCGACAACGTGCGCATCTGGAATGAAGAGGATCAGGAGTGGATGTACCGCACTCCGGAGGTAATAGATGTCTGGTTCGATTCGGGTGCGATGCCATTCGCACAGTACCATTACCCCTTCGAGCATTCCGAGGACTGGGACAAATATTTCCCGGCCGACTTTATCTCCGAGGCCGTGGACCAGACCCGCGGATGGTTCTACTCTCTGGTTGCGATCTCAACCCTGTATGCCGGAGTGGCGCCTTTTAAAAATATCATAGTCTGCGGGCATATCCTCGATATCGAGGGCAAGAAGATGTCCAAGTCGCTTGGCAATGCCGCCGACCCCTGGGAGATTCTGGCCGTTTATGGCGCGGATGCTCTCAGGTGGTATCTGGTAACGATAAACCATCCCTGGTTCCCGATCAGGTTCGATGTCGAAGCGCTGGGTGAGGTTCATCGCAAGGTGCTCGGGACTTTGAAAAACACCTATACATTCTTTGCGATCTACGCCAATATCGACAAATTGCAGGAAAGTTCGGAGGAAGCCAAAACGACTTTGGGAGAGTTTCTGGAGTCGAAAGCGGGTGAATCTGCGGAAATCGACCGCTGGGTAATTTCGCGCCTGAATTCGCTCATAAAGGAAGTCAGCGAGCTTTTGGAAAAATATAATCTCACCACAGCCAACCGCAAGATCAGCGAGTTTATTGTGGATGAGCTCTCGAACTGGTATGTGCGCAGGTCAAGAAGACGATTTTGGGCCAAGGGCGATGATCCGGATAAATTCAGGGCGTTTTCAACCCTGCATGAATGCCTTTTGAAGCTTTCCAAACTGATTGCTCCTATCATGCCCTTCTTCTCGGAGAAGATGTATATCGAGCTTTCCGGTAACGGAGTGGAGTCGGTGCACATGGAAGAATATCCCGCCTCCAACGAAAGCCTGATCGAGCCGGAGCTGGAGAAGAAGATGGCCTCGGCGATTACGATTGTCTCGCTGGCCAGAACCGCCAGAACAAGAAGCCGTCTGAAAATCCGTCAGCCGCTCTCCGAAATGGTTGTGGTTCTGCCCCCGGATGTCAAGCCGGACAGCCTGTATAATATCACCGGTGTGATCTCGGAAGAGATAAATATCAAGAATATAAAATTCAGCGCTGACGATTCGGAGATAATATCCTTAAAAGCCAAACCGAACTTTAAGCTGCTGGGGCCTAAACTGGGTAAGAAGATCAGTATGGCCAAGTCGGCTATCGAAAAACTCGAGGATGATGTCCTCAGAGAATATATGACAACCGAGAAGCTTGTACTAAAGCTGGATGACGAGCAGTTCACTTTATCAGGCGAGGAGCTCGAGATCGAGCGGGTCAGCAGGGAAAATTATGCGGTTGAATCGGATAACGGTTTCAGTGTGGCTGTTTCGACTCATCTGGACAATGATTTGATTCAGGAGGGCTACGCCCGCGAGGTCGTGAACAAGATTCAGAATATGCGCAAGGGCGCCGACTTTCAGGTAACCGACAGAATCCGTGTTTCGGTCAAGTCCACCGATGAGGTCAAAACCGCTCTGGATAATTTCGGTGATTATGTCAAGGGCGAGACTCTGGCCGATGAGCTTGTCTCCGGAGATATCGAGGGCGAAGCCAGTAAGGAATGGGATATCAACGGTCAACCTGCGACCATAACAATAGCCCGGACATAAATAATGTTTTTTCGGCGGCAGGAATCCTTTCCTGCCGCAATAGCAATCTTAACAGGAGCGTTAGATGCGTGCCAGGGAGCTGAAAAGGTACGAAAAGCTTCTTCTGGAAAGGCGAGCGGCGATCTTTCAGGAAATCGAAAGAATGTCCGCGGATGCCAGAAAGGCGACCCAGCGCGAGGCCAGCGGTGAGCTCTCCAGCCATACATTTCATATGGCCGACCGAGGCACCGATCAGAGCGAGCGTGAAAAAGTCTTTATGCTATCCTCCAAAGGCAAACGTTATCTTTATCATATTGACGAAGCTCTGCGGAGGATCAAGGACAAAACTTATGGCAAATGCCATAAGTGCGGGAAAAATATTTCGGCTGAACGCCTAAAAGCGGTACCGCATGCCAGGTTCTGTATCGAGTGCAAGGAAGCCGAGGAAAATGCAAAGCGATAGCATACCGCTATTGCCAACGAATAAGGAAAAACACCGGTTAAATATATGCGCCGCAGATTGATATTCTATCTCACCATTACCTTCTCGATTGCTATTGTTGATATTGTCACGAAATTAATCGTGCAGAAAAATTTCGCCCTCCATGAATCGCACCAGATTCTGGGCAACTTCTTCAAATTTACATATATACTGAACTACGGCGGCGTTTTCGGGAGCCGTCTGGGCTCGAATGTATTCTATCTGATTTCCGCCATTGTAGTTGTACTTCTGGTTATCTTCTTTTTATACAGGGAGTTCGGCAAAAATAAATATGTCGATCTTTCGCTCTTCATCGTATTAGGGGGCGCGATTGGCAACCTCTTCGACCGCATCAGAATGGGTGCGGTTGTCGATTTCCTCGATTTCAATTTCCTGAAAATCCAGGTCCTCGGATATCAGTTCGACCGCTGGCCGACCTTCAATATCGCCGATGCCGCCGTTACTGTCGGTATGATCCTTCTGGTGGCAACCGTACTTTTTGGGCTGGGAACGCCTAAAGAGATGGATGCTGATGCCGATTATGTAAATGAAGAGTAAGCAGCTCAATTTTTCCTTGACAAAGGGAAATCGAATCTCTTGATTAAAAAACGAATCATTGGATAAGTATGGGGCCAGTTTAAGGCATCTATAAAATTAGCATATATTATGTGGGCTATTACCGGTCAGAATCCTGCCGCTAGATTCCCTAATTGAAGCTCACCTTATACCCCTGTGGCATTCTGACCGGTTTTTTTTATCTACTGCCGGATAAAATTTCCCGAATCTTCTCTTTATGCTCCTCCACCTCATCGATCATATCATGTAATCGATCACGGACATCATCGGACAAAATCAAATGTTCGGCATTGTCGATTTCGATCATCGCCTCTGTATATTTCTCGAGATTAAAGTAGCAGAGCGTTTTGTAGTATGATATCTCGTACAGATTATAATTATTCGGCTGACCTTCTTCTTTTATCTCCGCTCGCAAGCTGTCGAAAAAGCTCAATGCCTTCTCATATCTTTCCGCCTCAAAATTGGCAAATGCCCGTGCCCATAAAAATGATTTGCCCTGCGGATATTTCTCGCGTAATGCCGAGGCCAATGAGTCGGCGGTATCGTATTTCTCCTCCTGTATGTAGATAAAAGCCAGTGCGCTTAACGCCAGGTCCCGGGAGAAACAGGATTGCTCCACAGCTTTCTTTAATTCTTCAAAGCCCCTACCGCGGTCACCGCCCACAAACGGGAGTTTGGCAAAAACGCCGCCCTTGACATCCCCCCAGTAACGGTATGATCCCAGCCCCGCATGTGCGTCATAAATCGTTGAATCAAGATCGAGACATTTTTCCAGAAGATTTTTGGCGCGAATACCCTTGCGTGCCGCCGACCAGCTCGAGCCCATGCGGCCCTCAAACAGAGCCCAGTAAAGATTGCAGGCGCCCATGAAATAGTAGGCCCAGGCGTCATGCCGGTTTTCGTCACGACACTTATCGGCCAGTTCAATCGAGAGCTCTATATTATCGGTAAATTCCTGCTCATATTCGAAATCCTCATAATCTTTCATCCTTGCCTGGTAAACCGTTGCCATGAAAAACGGCCCGCAGGGATGGTCGGGATATTTTGCCTGAAGCTCGGAATAGAGGCTTCGCGCCGGTTTATATTCCTCGTTTAATGTCAGCCCAATCCCTGTCTTTATCAGTTCGATATCCAGAGAGTCAGGAAATTCGGCATAGAGAGATGGTACACAAACGGCAAGAATTGTAATAAAAAGTAAAAGCGTTTTCATAAGAAAATTGAATCTCAAATCTTCAGTGGGCGTTGATAAACCCTGAATGCCTCGAAACTCGTCATCACGAGGAGCAAAGGCCTTTTGGCCAGAGCGACGTGGTGATCTCATAAGTTCTTTGATAAAAAGAGATTGAGATTCCCACGGTCGTCCTCGCTTTTGGCGGGACTTCCTTGGAATGACGTGTATCGGTCTTTATTTCTAATCTGTTACTTTCTCAACATGCCCTTCAGTTTCGGCATGGACTCAATCAAATTTTATACGCATCTTGAACCGCGCTCTTTGAGGAATAGATATTATAATAAAAACAGTTGCTTGAAATGATAGAAAATATTAACTGATAGATACGGGGAATCCAGGCTTTCCCCATCCGCATTATCCAGATTCTCAATCGACCTGTAGCCCGCCGTGACTGCCCCTTCGATTATCGTACCCTTTAGGATATCAAATCTCAGATAATTATCCCATTCATTTTCTACAATACCGCTCGGAAAGTCCAGTCCTTTGGGCGCGGGATACTCGGCAGTATCGTAACGTCCCTCACCCTTACGCCTATACTCGCCGCCGATCGAGATTCGCAGGAACGGATTTGTATGATAGGTTGCCCTGTATCTCAAGCGGTCGGAATCGGTACCCAGTGACGATCCGATTATCACATCCTCATGAGAGAAAACATTATAGAATTTATTCTGGCCATAGACCGAGTTTCTAATTTGAGTATAATCGATTTCAAGCTGAAGATATTCCGAAAGAAATAGGCCCAATTCCGAGATTCCGAGATTGAATCCAACCTGATGCGATTCGGAAACAAAATCAATCTGGAAATCATCGATTAGAAGTTCACCGTAGAGTTTCAGGCCGTCGACAGGATACCATGTGAAGTCGATATCCATGTAAATATTATCATCGATTCTATTGTTATACTGCTCGACATAAAATGGCAGAAGCGGATTCAGATACATCAAATCCCATCCGGCGTTCTCGCGGGCATACAGCACTGTCTCCGAAAGGCCTATCTCAAGACGCTTATGCGGTTTAACCACCAGCCGGTGAGCAGAAAAAAACCGATTCCATTTATCGCCTTCGGGATCAAGAAACTGATCGAGCTGAGCCGCCCAGAACTGAAAGGCCAGCCATTTGCCGCTATATTCCGTCGAAATCTGGTTGAAGGGCGGTGAGTTGGTTGAAAGCAGAAGACGGTCGTTGTCCTCCGGACCCCAGGCGCGAAATGTCCGCCCGATTGTAAAACGAAAGTCTTTGTATTTGTACCCCAGTAGAGCATAGTCGAAGTGACTTGTCAGCTTGTCTCCCCATCTGCGAACTTTGGCGAAGCTGTCCAGATGTCCTTTGTTTTCGAAACGGCCGCGGAGCTGGAGGAAAACGCTGTTAAAGAAGTTGATAGTGCCCTCAGCTTTCATTCCAATCCTGTATAGCGGGCTTTCATCGTTCTCAAAATGGTTTAGGCTATAAGGGGTGATTTTCAATCTCAACATTTCCCCTTTCAATGCCTTCCAGAAAGTCCTAATATGATCAAGCTCTTTTCGAATTCGTTTATATTCCCAGTCAGCCACGCGATTTCCAAAATTGACGCTCGTGAGGGCATCGATATAATAATTTCGATCTTCATAATTGTTGCCTGGCCCATTCAATATCATATCCCGCCAATACGGCCTTTGATTCTGAAAATATAGCGGCTGTTTGTAATGGCTCAGCAAATCCAGAGACTCATAAACCCAGCTATCTGCCGGCTCGATAGACATCGCCATGGCTGAGTTGGCCATCACAACAATCAAAGTGAAAAATATAACTGCCGTTTTTCGCATGATCCCAAAGAAACTATGGTGTTTATCAGATTGCAAGATTTTAATTCTGTTTTGGCGTCCGGGAACTCTGGGTGATTAAGCTTACAAATACTACTGAAATAAATGCGAAGATAAAACCGGGGATGATCTCATAAATAAACGCATCCAATGCCGGGACATTTTTCCAGATGATCACAGTCGCAGTACCCACAAGCATACCCGCCAGCACACCCCATTTGGTGGTGCGCTTCCACCAGAGTGTCATCAAAAGCCCGGGTCCGAAGGCCGCGCCCAGCCCGGCCCAGGCATACAGCACCAGATCATAAACCAGCTCCTGCGCGGTAATCGCCAGGATAAACGCAATAATTCCGATTGCAAGCGTGGCGGCGCGTGAAAGAAATACCAGACGGCGCTGGCTGGCCCGCTTGTTTATCATCTGATGGTAAACATCTTCGGATACAGCCGAGGTCGAAACCAGAAGCTGGCTGTCGGCGGTCGACATCATAGCCGCAATCGCGCCCGAAATCAGGATACCCGCCAGCCATGCCGGCAGAAGGAACGACGCCAGAAACGGCATCACCTTCTCAGGATCATTGAAGAGCACTGCAAGTTCGCCGAAATCTATCGATTGTGTGCGCACTAATCCATTGGCGACAATTCCGATCAAAACCGCGCCCCAGAATGCCAGAAGCGCCCATGTTATCGCGACCAGAGAACCCTGACGGAGTTTGGCGGGATCCTTGATTGCCATAAAGCGCGTCAGCAGATGCGGCTG
>WJIM01000300.1 GCA_014730285.1 Candidatus Zixiibacteriota bacterium | reverse complement strand
TTGACCCCCGATGAATATCCTCCCCAGATGATGAAAATCTGGTATGCCGTGGAAAAAGGCATTCCTGTAGAAAAACGCAGGCAGAATTCGGATATAGAGACGATTGCGGTGATGTATTTCGACAATCATTCCATTTCCGAGGACCAGGAAAAGCTCGATCCTTTATGCAAGGGTCTGATGTCGATGATGATTCAGGATATCACCAAGTCCGATGCTCTTCGAGTGGTCGAGCGTGACAGGATAAATTTCATCGTGGATGAGCTGAAATTGCAGCAGTCCGACCTTACCGACAAAAGCACCGCCGTTAAGATGGGCAAGCTGGTCGGCGCCCAGACAATCCTGATGGGCGGGTTCATGAAAATCGACAAGAATAATTTCAAGATTTACGGACGTCTTGTCTCGGTCGAAACAAGCGAGATCATCAAGGCCGAAGAGGTCGAGGGCGACCCGGATGATATCTTCGAATTGCAGAAAGATTTGGTCTTTAAAATCCTTGATGATATGAAGGTAGATGTCGACAAGAATACTAAGAAGATAATAAACGAGAGCAAAGATGCAAAGTATGATGCCCTCTATCATTATTCTCTCGGTCTTGCTCTGGAAGATAAAAAAGAATATCCCGAGGCCTATGCAGAATTTCAGAAGGCGCTTGATCTGGCGCCCAATTATGCCGAGGCCCAGAAAAAGAAAGATCGTCTGGAACCATTAGCTTTGAAAGGATAACAGCCTATTGAAAATTAGGTTACTGTATCTCCTGACAGCTTTATCTCTTTTATTGGTTTCCTGCTCGAGCGGTATATATAATCGCGGCAAAAAGGAACTTGATGCAGGAAATTATCAGGATGCAATCGCTTTCTTCGATGATGCAGTTTCACGCGATCCCGACAAAGCCGAACCCTGGAAGTTTCTGGGTATGGCGCATTATCGGGCCGGCAATTACGGTGAATCGGTGAATGCACTCAAGCAGGCGGCGGTTCTTGCACCTGAAGACGGTTCTGTGAACCTGTTTCTGGGACTGTCTTACGAGCGTCTGGGAGAAATGGAGCAGGCCGCGAAAGTATATCGAGCCTATCTCGATAAACATCCGGATGAGGATATCTCCAACCGCATCAGGCACCGTGTCAGATATCTGACCGATCAGGCAGTGCAGGCCGAGGTAAACCAGGTCATCTCAGAGGAGAAATCCATCAATACCGAGGAGATTCCGGATAATACGCTCGCCGTTCTGGGATTCAATCCCGGCAACTTGACGCCCCGTTATTCGCCTTTGGCACGAGGCCTTTCAGAGCTTTTGATAATAGACCTCAGCAGGATTCCGGAATTGCAGGTGGTTGAGCGTATGAAACTACAGGCGATTCTAGATGAGCTCAAGCTGACCAGATCGGAATACTTCGATAAGGATCGTGTTCCGCGTGTGGGCAAACTGGTGGGAGCCGCCAGGGTAGTTTCCGGACAGCTTTCCCAGAAGGAATCGGATGAGATCAAGATCGAGTCGGGCATAATCGGTGTTAAGGACGGCTTCGTTGAATATCCCGGGGATGTTGAGGGCGATCTGCAGAAGTTCTTTGTTTTGCAGAAGGATGTGGCCAGAAGGATTCTGGAGAGTCTTGGCTACAAGCTTTCTCCCGAAGAGGAAGAGGAGCTTTTGGAACAGCCTACCAATTCATTCCTGGCATTTTTGTCATATAGTCTCGGTTTAGAGTATGTGGATCAGGGCATGTTTTCGCTGGCCGAAGCCCAGTTCGATAACGCTTTGAAGGAAGACCCCGGATTTGAGCTGGCCCGTAAGGCCAGGTCGGAGGTTGTTGGATTGTCCGATTATACCGGTGAGATCGAGCCGCCCTCGGAATTCGAGGAGCAGGCCGCTATGTATGCCCGTTCGGTATCTACCGTGGAAACCGGGCAGAGCCTGCGTTCGCTTCAAAATACCCTTGGTTTTCAGCCGGACATGGAGGAAGACGAGGGCGACAACCCGCATACCGAACCGGTGGTCGGCACGGGAAGCGTAACTATCAACGGTTCATTCGATGAGTAAGCTTATGATGGATTATAAGAGAAAATTTTTGACTATCATTTTTCTTCTGACCGGTATCCTGTTTATGTACCAGCCTTTGGAGGGGCAGATCGTATTTGGACAGCCGCCGTCAGGAGAAATAAAATTTATATATCAGAGCTGGGATGTTACCAATCATGACGGTGAGGAGATCAGCCTGAGTCAATGGGTAATTCCGGTCTTCGGTTTCGTGCCGATTCAGGATAACCTGGAAATTGTCTTTACCTCGTCCACCGCCGGTTCCAGCCGGGAACTGAATGATGGCAGTGGTACGGTTACGGATGCCTCACTTTCGGGATTAAACGATTCCCGTTTGGCGGTATATGCCTCGTTTCTCGAAGACCGGGTTCTTTTGGGGGCGGGAGTAAATCTTCCCACCGGCAAGAAGGCGCTGGACAATGATGAAGTCGGGGTAGTAAACCTTCTGACCGAATCGTTTTTGAACTTCCCGGTAAAAAATTACGGCGAGGGATTCGGCGCCACACTGGAGGCCGGTTACGCCCGCACATTCGATAATCTGTCGTTCGGCGCCGGAGCGGCTTATGTGCTCAAAGCATCGTATGAGCCTCTGGAGGGCACCGATGATTACAAGCCGGGAAATGTGATCCGTCTGGGCGCATTTGGTTCGGCCAGAAGGGATCAGTTCTCGGGACGTGTATCGGTTGTATACAATATGTTCGGTGAGGATGAGCTTGACGGTAATCCGGTATTCCAGGATGGCGATATTTTTGATCTTACGGGAGAATTCCGTTACAGTGAGGATCGTATTTCAACCCTGCTCGGCCTCAGGCAGCTTATAAGGGGCAAGGACAAGCGCCTGGATGCGGGTGAGCTGGTAACGGAAGCGGAGAAAAGCCATGGAGCCGAAACCCGTGTCTACGGAGAGGTCGGCTACAGTGCAACCGAGAGAATCGGTGTCAAGGCTCTTCTCGATTATCAGTATGTTGCCGCCAATGGCTATGATGAGGATCATGTGCGGGGCTTTGGATCATCCAACTATTTCGGAATAGGCGCCGGATTAACGGGCGTATTCAGCAAGGTATTAAGAGGCGTTGCCGAATTCGAGTATTTCACCGGTTCTGCGGATGACAGCGTTCTGGACCTCAGCGGCTGGCAGTTGGTCTTAGGAGTGGGAGCGAGTTTCTGATGAATAGATATTCTTTAAAGAGAACAGGTTTAACCGAACTTCCATTTGCGGTTGTGCTGATCGCGGCAATACTGCTGTCCGGTTGCAGCAATTCAACCGGACCAGAATTCGTAATGCCGGTCGAGCTTGCGGCAACATTAGAGGGCTCTCAGTTGAATTCCAATGTGGCCCGTGTGGAGCTTACGATTACCGCCGGAGATATTACATTTTTGACACGTAATGTGCCCTTCGAATCGGGGCGTATCAATGTTATTGTTGATGTTACCCCCGGACAGAATATCAACTTCTCTCTGGTAGCCTATGATGCTGAGGAGGAAGTTCTCTATTCCGGCAGCGCGACTGATGATGTGGGTCTGGGCCAGGATGTGACGGTTAATATCCAGATGATTCCGCAGGTGCTGATGCTGAAGGTCGATCCGCTCTTTCAGCCGGTTTCAACGAATACGGACAATATTAAATATTTCGATATATATGTATACAATGTAGAAGATTTGTTTGGAGCGAGTTTCCGAATCGAGTATGACAATGATATTATTGCTCCGACAGAAGTGGCAATCGGACCTTTTCTCGGCGACAGTCCGCAAAGTCTTGCCCGCATAGAGCCTGAATATGTCGCAGTGGGAATTACCAGGACACAGGGCGAATCGGGCGTTACAGGCTCTGGCCGCCTGGCGCGTGTGTTCTTCGAGCCGGTGATCGAAGGCAATACCCCGTTAACATTCAATACCAGCACGGTTAGCCTGGGCGATCCGGCCGGTAATCCCGTTAACGAGTTCTCCACACTGGTTTTGGAAAATGGTGAGGTAAGTGTTGTATCCCCGATAATAGAGTAAATAGAATATGGCAGGAATGAAAGATAAGATATTTGGGTTTGCGTTAAGTATCAGCATGATGCTGGTTTTAGCTTTTAGTGCGGCCAATCTTTATGCCGCCGAAATCTGGGTTGCCACTGATGGCAGCGATGAGCTTGGCGATGGTTCCTTTGATAGTCCTTATGGGACAATCGTATATGCAGTCACTGTTGCGGCCACGAATGATACGGTGACGGTAAAGCCGGGCACCTATAATCCCGGGTTGACTACATATTTTTATGCCAATATCCACCTGCGCAGCCAATTCGGTCCTGATTCAACAACCCTCTCGGGCGCCGCGAAATATGCCATTATATCTGTTGAAGAATTCAATGGACGAAATGTAATCGAGGGATTCACAATGTTTGTGGGCAGGCCGGCAATTGATGCGCGGTACGGCTCCTTTGATTCGGAATTGATAATCAGGAACAACCGCTTCGAGCAGTGCGCAAATGGTACTGACACTACAGGCGGAGCCATATTAATCCGAAGCTGTGATAACTTTTCCATACATGATAATACTTTCACCGATAACTTTTCCTCGGCATCCGGTGGAGCAATCAGCGTCAGTTTCAGTACGGGAGAAATTTACGAGAATGAGTTCACTTCGAATACGTGCGAGTCTGGCGGCGGGGCGATATATGCTTATAGCAATGATATTAGATGCTACAATAATATTTTCATATCCAATGTGGCTAATCTCTCTTTTTCCAGAGGCGGAGCTATAGCATTAAATTATACATTCGGTGATTTTCCCTACTGGGTAATTCAGAACAATGTTTTCAGGCTAAACCAGGCCGGACTGGGTGCGGGAGTATCGGTAGCGGCGGGCGCTGCCTATATTTATAATAATCTTTTCCATGATAATCTGGCTACGAATACAGGCGCGGGTATTCATGTTGAGTATGACTACGATCCCTATATCTATAATAATATATTTCAGGGAAATACACCCGATGGTATGTCCTCGAGCGCCTCACAGATGACACATTATGATAACAACAACTATTATGATAACGGTCCCGATACGAATGGGTGTTTATACTGCCCCTCAGCGCCGAATATTTTTTACTATCATCCTCGTATCGCCGATATCGGTGCCGGAGATTACCATCTGACTGATGAATCGCAGTTGATTAACAGGGGACGGTTCGGCCTGACAGAGCAGCTTAATTTCGATTACGAAAATCAGGATCGAAGGCTGGCCGGGGGCACGGATATTGGTCCCGATGAATATGCGGATTGCAGTATGTCGGGGAATTTCAGCGCTATCAACGATACCTCCGGATGTCCCGGGCTGAGAGTGGAGTTTAATGCCCTGAACCTGCAGGGCTATTACGACTCTCTTAGATGGGAGTTCGGGGACGGCAAGGAAGCTATTAATGTTCTCAATCCTCCCAATACTTACCAGGATACCGGAACTTATACGGTCAAACTCCACATGGTAACACCATGCACTACTGTGGTAATCACGAAAGAAAATTATATTCATGTTATGACTGAACCGGCTCCGGACTTTCAGGCTGATGTTACCAGCGGATGCACGCCCCTGACAGTGGAATTCGAAAATATGACCGAGGGCACCGGCGAACAGTATCTATGGGATTTCGGGGATACGACAACATCAACCGATATTAATCCCACACATATTTATGAAAATCCGGGAATCTACGAGGTTCAATTGACCGCCATCAATTCATGCGGTGAAGCCACTGTAATAAAAACCGGGTATATCAATGCTATCTCCGGCGCTGTGGCGGATTTCAGCGCGGAATCGATGGAAGGATCGGCTCCGCTCTTCGTGGATTTCTTTGACGAGTCGCTTTACAGTCCTCTCACCTGGTTTTGGCAATTCGGGGATGGGGGAACCTCCGATGAGCAAGATCCAAGGCACCGCTATCTCGTACCGGGAATTTATGACGTTACTTTAATGTGCCAGAATGATTGCGGAGATGTCCCTGATACCCTTACCAAATCCGATTACATTACCATATATGGATTCACTCCCCAGGTCTATAATATCCTGGACCAAAGATACACTTATCGCTACGATTTCTTTCTCGATTCATTGTACGGACTATTTGACCGCACGGTTTCGCTTAAGTCAGCAATTCCGGTACAGCCGAACCGTGGACAGGTCACAGTCAGCTTTGGCGATTCAACTGTGAGTCTGTTCGACAGTACTTCGATGCTGGTTTCGATGACAAAAGACGTTACTCGAGGTGATTACGAGGTGCTTTTAATCTCCAGCGGTTCGGGCGGTTTCCCGGTCGATACCCAAACCGTCCAGTTTACCTCCACTGCGGATTCACTGATCGAAACAACTCCTCTGGCGCTGGATTTCGGAGAAGTGCCGGAAGACAGTACCAGGACATTGAACATTACGGTAAGAAATAATGTCCAGTTCCCGGACACTTTCAGCTTAAACGTAACCGGGATGAATGCTGATCAGGCGGTGTTTAATGTCGATTTCCCGGGGAGCTTCATTCTTGATCTGATTAACAAAAGCCGGGAAGTACCGGTTTCCTTTACGCCCGGTGAACTGGGCGAGATGAACGGCACCCTGATGATTATATCGAACGATCCCGCCTATCCGCAGTGGACCGTAAATTTAACCGGTACCGGTATAGTGGAACGTACACCACCACTTGTCGATTCCACGCTCCCTCTCCATGAAGAGTTGGAGTATGCGGTTACCGATTCAGTGGATATCTACTTCTCAGAGCCGATAGATCAATCGACGCTCCAGCCGGGAGCTGTAACGGTGACCTCTCTCAGGACCGGAAATGAAATCGAAGGCGAGCTGGTTTATCATACGGAAAATTATGTGCTTACATTCAAGCCTCAAGACGGCTTTGCCATAACCGATTCTATCGAGATGGTCCTGAATTCCCAGATTGCCGATGTGGCCGGGAATACTCTCGACGGTAACGGTGATGGTGTGGGTGAGGGAACGCCCGATGATAATTATGCATTCATCTTTACCACCGGTCTGGCCGTTTATCCCGGAGATGCAAATAATGACGGTATTGTGAATGAGATGGATGTGCTTCCGATTGGAGTCTACTGGGGTTCTTCCGGGGATGCGCGAAGCACCAGCGCCAGCCTGTGGACACGTCAGGCCGTAAAGAGCTGGACACCGGTTAAGGCAACGTATGCCGACTGCAACGGCGACGGCACAGTCAATAGCGACGATTTGACACAGATCGAGAATCACTGGGGCATGACTCATGAAATAGAGGGCGTACCCACCGCTTTCACGATGGATGAGCTGGAAGAGCATTCCAGAGATTTCGAAGAGATCAACGAGCATCTGGAGGATATGTCGCTGGGTTCGAGAGGAGACAAGATACATGAGATCCTCTCGACGTATCTCGTGGGCCAGTCGAACATCGAACGCTTCTCTCTGGGACGCAATTTCCCCAATCCCTTCAATCCGATTACGACCATAGACTTTTCGATTCCGCGTGAATGTCATGTAACGTTGGAAGTATACAATGTGCTGGGACAGACAGTAAAGATGCTCGTGAACGAAAGCATGTCTCAGGGATATCATTCCGTTAGCTGGGATGCCACCGATGGCAACGGTAATCCGGTCCCGACAGGTGTATATTTCTACCGCATGACCGCCGATGAGTTTAATATGGTGCGCAAGATGCTATTGATAAGATAAGCGCTGTTTTATAAATTGTAACGGCTTACTAATTAAATTCTGGAAACAATGCAGGGGCTATTACGCGGAAAATATTTCCGATTAAAGAGTTTATACTTGACATTAATGTTGTTTTTTGATTTATAAAATGGGATGGCGAAAGAGAATACTTATTCTTGTCTCGCATGCTTTTGGCTTTTGAAGAGAAAATAAATTAAGATAACTGACGTTAATTCTGTATCCCAAAGTGGGGGGGATGTATGGAGGAGGAGCGTCTCAAAGATAAGATTCTGATTTGCGTTGACTGCAATGAGGAGTTTGTCTTTACGGTTGCCGCCCAGGAATATTTCCTTGAGCGAGGAATTAGCGAGGAACCAAAGCGCTGTAAAAGTTGCTATATGCAGCTTAAAAAGGGAAAAAGGCAGCAGCAAAAGGAGAATCGCAAAAAGGGTAGTTACCGCAAAAACAATGGTAACGCCAATGGTAATTACCGCTATTCCTACAACAGAGATTACAAAAAGTAAACGGGCCATCAAATCAATGATGACCCGTTGTGTCTCATCTTAGGGCTGTCTATTTCATAAGCAGCATTTTCTTACAGATGGCGCCTTCGATTGTTTCGAGTCTGTAGAAATACAGGCCGGAGGCCGCAGGCTGTCCGCTTTCGGATAGACCGTCCCAATGTATCTCATAATTGCCGGGTTCATATATTTCCGAGGTCAGAGTCCTGACCTTCTGCCCGATGACATTGTAGACCTCAAGGCTGACCTCTCCGGGCTCGCTCAGAGAAAAGCTGATCTTGGTTTCGGCATTGAATGGATTGGGGTAATTCTGAGCCAATTCGAATTCCTCCGGCAGGACTTCATCTTCAATCTCTATCTCGTCTTCGGCGGATGAGGCAAAGGAAACCGTAAAATCAGCCGACATGTTAGGCCCGGAATCCGAGATGTTCGTGATTGCCACCAGAGTATTATCATCATTATAGTCATTCGAATTCGGAGTAGTTAATGGTGAAAAGTTTCGGTTGACCGTTGAACCGGGAAATGGATCGCCGGAGTCGCCCGAGGAGAGTTTCTGCTCGAGCTGCCAGAGACCGTCAGCCTGTTCCAGAGCCACCAGATAGTTTCCGCTCGAGGTATGGCTGGGTGGATACCATTCGTTGTCATTGTCAGGACTGCCGGAACCGTCATCTTGTGTATCGTCGATGTGATAAACGAGCAAACCTTCCGAAGGTAAATAGTTATCGTAGCCGGTTTTCTGCCGATTTTCAACCAGAAAATACTGAGTGCCGGTATCACCGTTGGTCCAGAGACGATAAACCGTGGCATTGGTCTCGACCTGTGGAATCGACACGCCCATCTGGGTTGAAGCAACATTAGCAGCCGTTACGAATCCGAGCTGCACTTTGCACCAGGCATCGAAATGCGCAGGAGAACTGCCGTTAACTCCGTTCCAGCTTCCGCCCGCCATCACTGTCCAGTTTCCGATACCGCGTGAAGAATAATCCCTGTCGTAAAGATCGGGAAGTCCGAATACATGACCGAGCTCATGCACATAAACACCGCAGGTCATGTCGCCCGCGAGGGTGAAATACTCCGGCATCATGGAATACGTGGAAACATATACACCGTCTTTTGAGCGCGGAGAAATGCCCCACTTGTGCGACCAGATATCACTGGCGTTCATGGTATATTCAGCGCCTCTTCCGGCATGCACCACCATCAGCCCGTCGACATAGCCGTTATCGTCGTTATCATATAATGAGAAATCCACAAGTGGATCTGCCAGATCGACCGCTTCCTCGACCAGTTTCTGGGCATTATTCGGATATGATCCCAGTCCGTAATCGCCGCCCGAGGTATAATAGGAAGCGTTTTCTGCGGAGGTCAGCCACCCGAATTCGGAAGGCAGCGTTAGCGTACCAATATGCAGTGTGCCGTATGAATTTTCGAGATAGTAGTGCGTGACACAGCCCTGCTGATTGGAATATATTAATGTATCAAAATATTCGGCATTAGTCTGAGAGCTTTTATCCGGGAACTGGATCAGAATCGCCAGAATATTTACCGTGTCGCTGGTTGCCAGAAGTGATGACATATCCATATCGCCGGGACTGTCGATTCCCCTTGAGCGCCAGACTTCTGCCAGCGAATCGAAGTCGATGTACGGTTCGCCGAATGCTTTAAGCGCGGCCATCTCCTCGACTCTGTCCGGATGAGGCGGCATTGCAAGCGTTTTCTGACAATATATAAAAGCCAGTACGAACATTACAGCCAGCAGTATAGCACAAACCCTCTTCATTTTTCCCTCCGTTATGAATGTTGTAAATCTTTGCAGAATTAGATTGCAAAGGCAGTGCCATCAGGGCTCTCTCTTTTGCTGTTTTTAGGACGACCTATTGTCGTGCGGGATAAGTGGTTAGAGCGGGGCGTATGTGTGTTTCAATCACGAAAGAGGATGCGTTAATAATTGTATGGGATATATCCCATATCCTGAGGTTTGCAGATTAATTTCATCTATAAAAAAATCCGCTCGTTTTCACGAGCGGATTTTCATGGAGGGGGAGAAATCATATCAGAAATGCAGGCCGCTCGAGACCGCCAGCCCCATACCCTTACCGCCAATTGGAGCCAGCGAGCCTGTGGACATGTATGCGAAATCTATAAAGAACGGGCTGAGATTAACGCCGAATCCGACCGCAGCCGAACTTCCCTCCGCACCGCCGAGCGAGAAACCGGCGCGAAGCGGGAAGGTCTTGAAGAATCCGGCCTCACATCCGACTGAGATTTCAGGCGTGGTGGAAACACGTCCCTGATCCTTAAAGCCCTGCTTGTAATCGAAGCTCAGCAAAAGCGAGCTGTATGTAGTCGAGGCGCCCAGCACGAGCTGAGGCGGCAGCGATTCTGAAAAAGATCCGATAGATTCCTCATAGTCATCTGATGTAATTACCGAATCATCATCGGAATTATCGACAGTCAGGTTCTCCCAGGTGAAGACATAAGTATTGAGCTTATTGTTGTCGCTCCAGCTAATACTCGAAAGAATATTCGAGAGAGCCATCGAGAAGACCCAGTTATTGCCATATTCGGCCGAAAGACCCAGGTCAACTCCAAAGCCCGAACCGCCCTCGGAGGTTTTAACGCTGACCGCGCCCTCGGATTCGATACCCTGCGCGGTAGTGAGAATGTAGGCATCTGCCTCTTCCACATTGGCGTACTGGATGCCATAGATATATTTCAGATTGATGCCCCAGTTCAACGGTCCCCAGCCGAAATCCTTAAGTTTGCGTGCATAGGATAAATTGAAGTCCACATGCGCCGTACCGGTGCCGTAGGCGTTGGATATATTAACCGTATCGCCGATTGTATTACCATTGAAGATCAATTCGACAATTTGTTTGTCGATATTGGCCTTGCCGTCGGCATGCCCGGTCACGCCGAAGGCAATCGATCCTCTTGAGAACGAGAAGGCCGATACACCGGTTTCGGCGCTGCCCTCAAGGCCGTTATCCGGTATCTTGGAAAGGATATCGTCCTTGTCGGCATCCGAGAGATGCTCTCCGTTGTAGCTGTTGTAATCGGAAAGCGAGAATGAATTGTTATTGATATCCGCACCGACCGAGAAAAGCTCGACCGAGAGATTATTTCCTCCCGAGAGCGCCAGGTTGGCAGGATTCACGCCGATGGCATGGTAGTTTCGCGCCAGCGACGTATAGCTTTTTCCCATGGAAAGCGAGCGTGCGCTTTCGTAATGATTGGCCTCCGCAGTCGCGGCGATCAGCAGACAGCAGGCGGCCAGAGCGATTATATATACTTTCGATTTCATCACATTATCTCCTTCCGCAAATTAGTCCCATTCGCCGCCGAGGCGGGTATTTAGTTCTATGTGTGCTTCGATATCGAGATAGTCGGTGTTTATGATATTCACAGCCTGCCCGTTTGTGCCGGGCAGCGTGATCTTCTGGCCGATATAAAGCGTTGCGTTCTCGATGATATCCAGGTCCTCTTCGGAAAGATGTATAACCACATCCGATTCGATGGCCTCCGTAACCAGCCCGGCGGCATCGACTACACCGGCGCCGACCTCAATCGGTCCGATGGTGAGCTGTGGACTGGAATAAAGAACGGTCGAATCCCCGCCCAGATACAATTCCACTTCGGCTCCAAAGGGAAGATGGTTGGTGATTGTGGCGTAAATATCGCCCGCCAGAAGTCGCTCCGAGACCTCGTCGATATCATCCTGCTCGATTTCGGTTGAATTAATGTCGCCGTCAATAACAGTCTCACCGATTGCGAATTTGAGAGGTGAAGTTATCTCCACATCACCCCAGACCTTGCTGTCGGGATAAACCGTGCCCGGTGTTGAACCATCCCCGGCAGTTGCGATACCGGTGATTACTATCTCGTTTGGAATCGGATTGGTTAGCGTTCCCAGATCGGTTATGACCAGATTTGTCACTCCCGGATTCTGCGGTGTGCCCGACTCCAAATCGGCCTCAAAACTCAGGTACTGCCCGCCGTCACCGGTGAGTTCGATATTGACGCTGGTCGGGATGCTTACTTCCGAATAGACATCCAGAAAGATCATTGCATCGGTCAATGACACCTCATCAAATCCCTTGGGCAGGTCGAGGTTCTCCTGAACCGGATCGATTTCAATTTCAGTCGGTGCGATGATTCCTGTCGCCTGGGAAAATTCCAGTCCGGCTAAATCCGCCTGAACCGAAAACTGATCGTCGGAACTGATCTCAACCGCGACACCGCCGCTGCCGGGCAGATAGGCATTGAGATTGACATTTACTGTCATAGTCTGCTCTGTGATTTCAGGCTCCAGAATGTATCCGGTGATATTTCTATTGAAACTGGCCTGGCCCGAACCGGATATGCTTCCGTCAATACTGAGCGGTATGCCAGAGGAAGTTATCTCCGGAAACTCCAGGCTTATATCCGCGCCAAGCGGTGAACTGTTTTGTACCGTAATAGAAAGCTGACCGCCGGAAAGAGCGGCCGAGGTCAACTCATGCTCCTCGTTGAATTCTATCGTACTGCTGTAATCCTTGTTCTGTGCGGATACCTGAGCGACAGCTGAGGAAACGGTCACCCCGTCGCCAAAACGCAGCTCGACATCGAGGTATTTATCCGAGGTTGAGAGAAGTGTTCCGCCGGGTGTATGAATTCGCGATTCCAGTCCGATATCATCGGAGGCGGTGCGTCCCGCAAGCTCCGTCGTGTCGACTGTGCTCTCGCCGATTCCCAGTCCGCTCTCGAAAAAGTATTCCGCAATTGTATCTGAGGTCTGGTTGTTCACGATCCAGATCGTGAGCGAATCGAGCTCAACACCGAAGTAGTTGGTGATCGATATAATCAACTGCCCTTCCGCAAAGGTCGCCGATTCGAACTCGCTAATCTGGTCGAAATCTTTGTCAGCGTCAAAACCGACATCCGGCACCTCCAGAGTCGCCAGCGAAACATAATCGGTAAGCTCCAGTTGCACGCTCTTCGCTGCGGGCGGCGTGATGGTCACCGCTCCCAACTGGTGCTGGAAGTCCTCGCTGACATCCTCGGCCGAAAGACCGGCATCGATCAGTACTGTATCCATATGCTGCTCGAATGAGACCGAGAGATTTCCGAGACTGTCGTAAGAAATGGCGTCCTCGGCCATACGGTCGATCAGTTCATACATATCATAATGCCGGGATATCAGCGGTATCGCCAGATCGGCATCCCAGGTGGGCGCCTTGGGCGATTCAAGCGAACATCCGGGCAAAAGCATAGCAGTTATCGCCAGCATCGTGACTGGCAGTAATATTTTTTTCAATGATAGCCTATCAGCCCTCATCAATCCTCCTTTTGTGCAAGCACATTTTCATCTGGTGAGTAAAGTTTGCAAATGTAGTGCCGCAAACTCTCACAAAAATCATGAAATTTTCATGGTTCTATCCCCATGATATGTATCGGCTTTATCAGAAATTTCTGTTGTGTTTCAGAATGAAAAAGTGCGGTATCGTGAAAAACTATGGGGCAGAGCGCTATAGTCTATGAAAGCGACTTTGCTGTCTTTTAAAAATCTATATCCTCAAAATCCCGGTTGTGAGAAAAGGTCAGCGAAAATCCGGCCGAGGTTCCGGTGGCGATCAGGCGCCAGGCATGGTCCTCGGGCGGCGGATCGTACTGGCGGTTTTGATTTCTGTCCACGTAAAAATCAATCTGGTAATCTATATCCTTTTCGATGATCTCCGGGAGAAAAGCGGTGAAGACGATATTCGGAATTTCATCATACCTGTAAAATCCTACAACCCTCTTGCTGTCTGCCTCGATTATGCGGATTTCCATCATATCCCCCACAGACTCTGTGAAATTCATGAATTTCAATGTCGCCATCCGTCCCGGAAAATTATACTGCGGCTCGCTAATATCTGTGAAATCGGTATTGTGGAAAAATGAGACTCTGCCGTTGGAGGGGATATTGACTCGCCAGGCATGATCCTCGGGAGGGGGATCGTAATCGTTATTTTCATTATGATCAAGATAGAAATCCAGATGATCGGTAAATTCGTCAAGGCAGTCCGGAATCGAATAGGTTTTGTTGGGCGCTCTGAGGGTATTAACCACACCTATCGCCTGCAATTCATTGTTGTCGGAGATTATCTTTAGGTACATTTTCTGACCGACATTATCTATCATATTCTGCAGGTTTAAGGTCAGGTCACCGAACCTGATATTATCATCGGGGCCGGTGCTGCCGCTGTCATTACTGCATGAGAGAGAAATCAACGCAAAAAATATGGCTGTTATCATAAACAGATTTTTCATAACAAAAACTCCAAATAATTGTCATTCTGATGTAAAGACGGATTCGCCGTCGTCTTGTTCAACAATATAAGCCATAACAAAAATAAAGGAACATCTATAGTCAAAATTTCTTATATTATTTTGAATCTTAAAAGGATTTTATGGCCGAGATCAAGATCGGAACATCATCATTCTCATCCAAGGACTGGGTGGGACCGTTTTACCCCGAGGGCATGCAGCCTCGGGAATTTCTGAAATATTACGCTCAGCATTTCGATACGGTCGAGATTGATGCCACTTATTACAGGATACCATCGAAGTCCATGGTCCAAAGCTGGAAAGATAATACGCCCGAGGATTTCATTATCTCCGCCAAATTCCCGCGTTCGATAGTTCACGCTGGGGAGAAGGCTACGCCGGATGCAAAGAAAGCGCTCGATCCGGATCATACTTATGATGACAGAGATGCCTTTCTCGAGAATATCTCCGGCCTGGGTAACCGTCAGGGGACACTGGTACTGCAGTTTCCGTATTTTTCCAAAAAGCATTTTTCCAATGCAGGGCTTTTTCTGGAAAAGCTGGACAGATTTCTGAGCGATCTTCCTGACGGTTTCAAATATGGAGTCGAAATCAGAAACCGCAACTGGCTCAAAAAGGATTATGCCGAGCTATTGCGCTCGTATAAAGTCGCTATGGTTGTGGCGGATCAGGCCTGGATGCCGCACGGGGATGAGATCGAAAAGAAATTCGATCCGGTTACATCAGATCACATGTACATCCGTTTAATAGGAGACCGCAAAGAGATAGAGGCTATTACCAAGACCTGGGGAAAAGAGGTTATCGACAGAGCGGAGAGGCTGGATAGATGGGCTGATGTGCTCGCACGTGCCGCAAAGCGCCAGATCGATTCTCTGGTCTATGTCAATAATCATTACGCCGGCCATGCCCCTGAAACAGCCCGCAGGCTCAGCCGGCGAATAACTGAGATGCTTCGCAATAGCTAAATCATTGCGGTTAACGCATTAATATATTTTTCCAAAAAAGCAGCGCTTGTTTTAATCCTGGCATGCAGAACTAAATGCGAATATGGTTGTTCTTTATCCTGGTGATACTATGCCGAAGATAAACGCAATTGCAACAGCTCTTCCCGAGCACAAGTTCAGGCAGGATGAAATCAAGCGATATGTTACGGAGTACTTTCGGGGCTCCGGACTTGATGTCGAAAAATATCTGCCGGT
>WJIM01000299.1 GCA_014730285.1 Candidatus Zixiibacteriota bacterium | reverse complement strand
TTTCTCTTGGCGTGATCTCCCAAAATCGCCATGAATGTCGGATGCCCCCAAATCATACGGGGCTGAAATTTCTTTATCGCATCATAAATCTCCCCGGCGCGTCCCGACATTAGGTGATAAGTATTTATTATCATCTCGTTTTCGATTTTATCATATTCATATAAAGGAGAATCGGGTCTGAACGAAGGAGGATCGTCAACGGTGACACGCTTTTCCTTGAAAGAGTATCCGAATTGATGATAGACCCTCCACAGCGCCGCCCGTCGGTATGATTCATGCAAGCTGCTTCGGTATAAATCCACTATTTGACCAGTCGTTCCCGCAGTCTTTGCCTTAAGCGGCCTATAGCTTTCGAAATTGTCCGCCTTTAAATCTTCAAAATTGGCTCTCAAGCTGTCTTTGGTTAAGAAAGGTATCTTTGCAAAATCCACGAAAGTCTCAATCTCTTCAGCCTTGATGCCGTGCTTGCTGAATAGATTGCGATAATAGGGCACATTGTTTTGGGCGTGGCTCAACAACGCCCTGAGCTTTTCAAGCTTATAATCGCGTATTTTTTCCTTACACCAGTTGCTGCTTTCCATCAGGAAGGCGAAGGCCTTCTTGAAATCCTCACCATAATAATCCGGTAAGGGCCGGAACCTATATGTGTAGTCAATTATTTTTTTGCTTAGTGAACTCACAGAGACCTTACAATTTTTATCGGCATTATCCCTTGTGGATTCTAACATACCAATTTTGCTTGCAGTTCCATAAATTTTGTGTTACAATTTAATAAGACAAAATGAATCGAGGTTTAAATGGGCGATGACAGGAAGATATATTTCGACCACCAGGCATCTACTCCGGTTGATCCGAGGGTATTCGAGGCGATGATCCCGTACTTCCAGGAACGTTTCGGAAATCCCTCCTCGCATATCCATACCGAGGGCGTCAGAGCGAACCAAGCGCTGGATGCGGCGCGCGGTCAGGTGGCGGAACTTGTAAACTCCGAAACTGATGAAATTATTTTTACCTCCTGCGCAACCGAATCCAATAATCTTGGGTTGAGAGGATTTTTGAAGGCGAATCCTGATAAAGGCAGACACATAATTATCTCGGAAATAGAACACTATTCCATTCTCAACCAGGCATTGAAGCTAAAAGACGAAGGGTATGAAGTCTCTACGTTAAAAGTCGCCGAGGGCGGCCTGATTGATCCTGAGGCTGTTGAGAATGCCATACGCGAGGACACTGCGCTTATTTCCGTTAATCTGGCTAATTCTGAAATTGGCACTATCCAGCCCATTAAAGAAATCGCGGAAATTGCCGAAAAGCATGGCGTCTTTTTTCACGCTGACGGCGCTATTGCCGTGGGAAATATCCCGATAGACGTAAAGGAGCTTGGCATTGATGCTCTGACGATATCGGCTCATAATTTTTATGGCCCCAAGGGCATCGGGGCGTTATATCTGAGAGGGGGCAACAATATCAGCCCCATTTTCGAGGGAGGATTTCAGGAATATGGCATGCGGTCCGGCACCGAAAATGTCCCCGGCATTGTGGGTCTGGGTGTTGCTGCGGAGTTAGCCTCGATTGAGATGCCCAAGCGAATAGAACATTTGCAAAAACTGGGCAAAATGCTGTGGAAGGGGCTGGAAGAGGAGATAGAATACATCAATTTTACAGGCCATCCCATTCAGCGTCTTCCCGGGCATATCTCCTTCTGGATCAGATATATCGAAGGTGAATCGCTGCTTTTGATGCTTAATATCAAGGGCGTGATGGCTGCCTCGGGTTCAGCCTGCTCATCTAATCTAAAAGGTGCGGATGAAGAGGACCTGGCGGCGTCTCATGTCCTTACTGCAATTGGAGTTCCGGCCGAATTCTGCTCCGGCTCGCTGACCGTTTCGATGGGCAAGGATAATACCGAAGAGGAGGTTCGGTATCTTCTGGATATAATGCCCGAGGTTGTGGAAAAACTCCTGATGATGTCTCCTCTTTATGCCGACAAATTGCGTGGCAAGGATCCCTATTCAAAGTAATATCATGTTGCACTTCAATAACATAGGAAGATTTGTCAGCAGATACCTTAGTATTTTGATAAAATATGGCGGGGAAGCTTGAAAATCTCTTGTTTTTTTCAGATAATCTTATATATTTGCTGGCTTCATAGCGTATTTTTTGAAATAGTTATGATTAAATTACGGAGTTGATATGACTGACAAAGCTTTTCCATATTCAGAAAAAGTAATGGATCACTTCATGAATCCCCGTAACATGGGCGAGATTGATGATGCCAATGCGATTGGTGATGTTGGCAATCCGGCCTGCGGTGATATGATGCGCCTTTATCTGAAGATTGAAGAGGATAAAATCGTAGATGCCAAATTCAAGACCTTCGGATGCGGCGCCGCAATAGCGACATCATCAATGCTAACCGAACTTCTGAAAGGCATCTCGCTGGAAGAAGCCCGCGCTATTTCCAACAAAGCAGTTGCAGAAGCACTGGACGGCCTTCCGCCGGTTAAGATACATTGCTCGGTTATGGCTGAGGAGGCTCTGGCTGCGGCATTAAAGGATTATGAAGCCCGCAGTGGCGGTAACGGTAGCAATTAATCAGTTTAAACTGACTGCAAAAATTAATGGCCGGTTTTAAAACCGGCCATTTTTTATGCTTGAGAGATAACCTGTCAACCCTGCTCGAATTCCTTAAAAATCCAGATAATCTCATGTCCGTCTTCAGCTTTCAAAAGCTTTTCTATAAATCCCGGATATTCGAAACGCTCAGCCAAGTCCTTGAATACCTTCAAATAAAGGGAATCGTCATAGGGCGGCGCGGCCATACAGAAAAACAGCTTCACCGGCTTATCATCAAGTGAATCGAACTCATACCCCTCAAGTTTTCGCCCTATCACAATTATCATGTCTTTGGCCTGCATAGTGCGGACATGAGGAATGGCGATTCCCTTGCCGATCGCCGTGGAGGCTTTCTTCTCGCGATTTAAGAGATTGATGAAGAGCTTATTCTTGTTGGAGACCTTATCGGACTTCTCCATTAAATCCACAAGTTCCTGAAGGATAGTCTCTTTGATATTCCAAAGCTCCCTGTTGGAATATTCATCATTCTCCTCCGGCGGGTCGAATTCGGAGTCCATTTCTGTTTTTATCAGCTCGTATTGTAGATATCGCGATATATTCATCTTTGCCAGGTATGCAAAAAATTGTCCTATTTAAGTATCGCAATTTAAACTGCAGTACTTTACATGTCAAAGCAATTTTACGCTAATTTATTTTTTTTTAACGGCTTAGCTCAATTTTTCGAATTCGCTACCGGCTTGGTCTGTTTTTTGCAGGATAATGCCTTTGAAAAACTATGAAAAATAGGATCAGTATGTGTGCAAAACTTGAATATTACTTGACTTTTAAGGCTCTAAAGATATATTTAGTTAGGCTTGGCTGCAGATTTCCAGGGTGGGGGGAGTCTGTTTATTTAAAGGTATTTACTGACCATTTTTCAGCTTCTTTTTATACATTATTGGGAGTTTACTTAGAAATTTCATTTCAGAAAATAAGAACCATAAATAACAAATATCATTAGGGAGGCAGCATGCAAAAAAATCGCTTGCTCACTATGATTCTTCTTACCCTAACACTGCTTTTTGCGTTTGCCGGCTTTAATTCTGCTCTCGCGCAAGACGAGGATACGGTTTCGGTTGTTAGTGTTCAGGTTGATCCTGATCCATCGAATCCCGTAGTTTTCAGTGTGCCGGTGAATTTATCTATTACGGGTGATCCAAATGTCACGAACGACTATATCCAGGGGGCATCCCTTGGACATTATTTTGATCCCGGTACTTATCTTACAATTGATTCGGTTACATTAACCGGAGGCCTTGCGGAGAATCCCGATTTTCCGCAGGCTAATGCAGTTGACGATTCGAACCTCGGTGTCATTGGCTTTGTGCAGTTCAGTCCGACCAAGTGGATTGCGCCAGATCAATCCGGCTTGATAGGAACCTTATGGTTCACACTTGAAGCCGGGGCGCCCGATCATATCGTAAACATTGACTCGGGATTCTTCCCGCCTGCAGGCAACTTTATTCTTACGAATGCCGGCGGTCAAACCGTGTTGCCGGAGTTTAATGCCGGTACGATTACGGTTGGTTCTCCGGCCGCCGCGGAGCTTGCGGTTAGCCCTGTGGCATTGAGCTTCAATGCGACCGAGGGCGGCGCGAATCCGGCCTCGCAGTCATTCAATATCTCCAACGCCG
>WJIM01000298.1 GCA_014730285.1 Candidatus Zixiibacteriota bacterium | reverse complement strand
GGAAAAATATTCGAGAAAGGCACAAAAAAAGCAGCCTTCAAAAAAGGCTGCTCTATTTAAAAAATATAGTATTTTATTCTTTTTTCTTCTCGTCAGGCTCTTCACCCTCAGGCTTTTCTTCCTCGGTTTTTTCCGGTTCGGGCTCGGATTCGGTCTTTTCCTCTTCGATTTCACCTTCCTCGGGACCTTTGGTAACAGTCTCTTCGGCTACCGCGGCCTGGGCTTCGCCCTCTTCAACCGGAGTTTTTTCTTCTTCAGGTTCGGGTTCTTCCTCTGCCTTAGCCTTTTTCGCTTCTGGTTTAGGTTTTGGAGCGGCCTTCTTCTTTGGCTTTTTCTTCCCCTTCGACTCAACCTCTTCCTCGAGAAGAAGCTGCACTATCGATACGGGCGCGCCGTCTCCGCGGCGGCTCCTGAATTTGACAATACGCGAGAAGCCGGAAGTGCGTCCCTCGAGCCTGGGTATAATATTGGTGTACAGCTCTTTAAAGGCCCCTTTGTTGGGAAGATACTGTGCAACCTTCCGTTTGGACGTGAGCGTATTCTTGCTCGCAGTTGAGATCAGACGGTCGATATACGGCTTAAGCGCCTTGGCTTTGGCATCGGTTGTCTGGATCTGCTTATGTGTAATCAGCGCCATAGCCAGATTATTAAGTACGGCTCTGCGATGTTCAGCCGGTCGGTTCAGCTTATGTATCTTTTTGCCGTGTCTCATTTTGCTTACTTCTCTTTCTGATTTTCGAAATACTTGTCAACATCCATACCGAACGATAAGCCGAGATCATCGAGAATCGAGTTCAATTCAGTCAAAGATTTCCGGCCGAAATTACGGTACTTGAGCATCTCTGATTCGGTCTTGCGCACCAGGTCCGCCAGAGTCTGGATATTGGCCGCCCTGAGGCAGTTCGATGACCTCACCGAAAGCTCCAGTTCGTCGACCCGGGTGTTCAGAAGCTGTCTGATCCTGATCGTTTCCTCATCCTCTTCTTCTTCCTCTTCCTCGATTATCTCCTCATCGATATGAATCATAGGCATCACATGATCTTTCAGAATCTTGGCCGCATATCCGAGAGCGTCTTCGGGAACAATGACGCCGTTGGTGGTAATATCCATGATCAACCGATCGAAATCGGTGCTCTGACCGACACGGGTATTTTCGACGGTGTAATTCACTTTAACTACAGGCGAAAAGAGCGAATCGACATAGATAGTACCCTTGGGAGCGTCCGGCTTGCGATTCGATTCGGCCAGAACATAACCTCTCCCGGCATCCACATCCATCTCGATCTTGATCTTGACATCCTTGGTCAGCTCGACAATATGCAGGTCGGGATTCATTATCACAACGTCGGAACCGGTCTCGATTTCAGCCGCGGTATATTTACCGGCCTTATCGACTTCCAAAGTGATGGTCTTGGGTTCATCGGCATCAAGCCGTACCCAGAGCCTTTTAATATTCAGGATAATATCGGTAACATCCTCATACACACCCTCGATCGTACTGAACTCGTGCAGTACACCGTCAATTCTCACAGACGTCACGGCGGCGCCGTGAATGGATGCGAGAAGTACTCTGCGGAGGGCATTCCCAATGGTAGTACCAAATCCACGTTCCAGCGGCTCGAAAACGAAGCGGGCATAGAACGGGGTTTCGGTATCGGTTTCCTTTACCACTTCCTTGGGCATTGTCAACGGTTTCCATTTCATATTTAAGCGCCTCCCAGATTACTTTGAATAAAGCTCTACGATTAGCTGTTCCTGGCATGTTAACGGTATATCTTCACGTTTGGGCCTTTCCAGAAGCTCGCCTTCCAGATTGGCCTTATTCAGCCTGAGCCAGGGCAGATCAACGGCCCTATCCGATTCTCTCAGGGCCATGTGTATGATATCCAGCCCCTTGCTTTTTTCCTTCACTTTGACGACATCACCGGAACGAAGCAGATAAGATGGTACATCCACAATTCTGCCGTTTACCATAAAATGCCGGTGCCGAATAAGCTGCCGCGCGGATTTACGTGAAGGTGCAAAGCCCAGCCTGTAAACGATATTATCCAGACGGGTTTCCAGGAAAACCAGAAGGTTTTCACCGGTAACACCCTTCTGCTGGGTAGCCTTCAGATAATAATTGTGGAACTGATTTTCCAGAAGACCGTAAATTCGTTTCACTTTCTGTTTTTCGCGAAGCTGTATTCCGTAGTCGGAGATCTTCCTGCGGACATTGAATCCATGCTGTCCGGGAGGAAAGTTCCGTCTCTCGATCGCGCATTTTTCGGAATAGCAGCGCGAACCCTTAAGAAACAGCTTTTCGCCTTCTCTTCTGCATAACCTGCAGACGCTTCCCCGATATCTTGCCATCTATTATCCTTTCTATACTCTTCTTCTCTTGGATGGACGACATCCGTTGTGAGGAATGGGAGTAACATCACGAATCGCCGATATCTCCAGTCCGGCGGCCTGCAGCGACCTGATAGCCGCTTCACGCCCCGCGCCGGGACCCTTGACCCAAACTTCAACCTTCCTGACGCCGGCATCCATCGCCTCTTTGGCGGCGGCATCCGAGGCCACCTGCGCTGCGAATGGAGTGCTTTTCTTGGAGCCTTTGAAGCCCACTTTGCCGGCTGTTGACCATGAGACCACATTTCCCTTCTTATCGGAGATGCAGATCTGGGTATTATTGAATGTTGCCTTGACGTGAGCTACGCCCACCGCCTCGGCACGTTTAACTTTCTTTCTTGCTTTTCTCTTCTTGGGATCAGCCACTTAAACTCCTCGCAGTTTAACCTGGTTTACTTCGGTGATGGCGCTTTCTTCTTACCGCCCACCGTCTTTCTGGGACCCTTACGAGTCCGGGCATTCGTCTTGGTGCGCTGCCCGTGAACGGGCAGACCGCGACGATGCCTTAGTCCGCGATAGGAACCGATATCGATCAGCCGCTTGATGTTCATCATTACTTCGCCGCGGAGAACACCTTCGACCCTGTAATTATCGAGCTCGGCCCTGAGCTTGGTAATATCTTCTTCGGTCATAGAATGGACACGCACCGAGGGATCAACACCGGTCTTCTCGATTATCTCCCTGGCCGTAGTCCGTCCTATACCGTATATATATGTTAAAGCAATATCAATACGCTTTTCTCTGGGTAAATCTACACCTGCTAAACGAGCCACATTTCCTCCTTAGCCCTGCTTCTGCTTGTGACGAGGATTCTTGCAAATCACGCGCAGAACGCCTCTGCGGCGTATAATCTTGCAATGTTCGCAACGTTTTTTTATGGATGACCGTACCTTCATAAATCCTCACTTATATATAAAAACTCAATATCCTCTTACTTATAGCGATAGACTATTCTTCCTTTGGACAAATCATAAGGAGATAATTCCATAGTCACCTTATCCCCGGGGAGAATCTTAATGAAATTCATTCTCATCTTCCCGGATATATGGGCGGTAACTATATGCCCGTTGGACAGTTCCACCCTGAACATTGCATTCGGGAGAGGCTCGATCACCTTTCCCTCGACTTTTATCGCATCTTCTTTCGCCATATCAGATCTTCGTTAAGATCTCCGCTCCGTTCTTTGTAATCGCTATCGTATTTTCAAAATGTGCCGAACGGGAACCATCGGCGGTGACAACCGTCCATTCATCTTCCAGAAGCCTGATTGTCCAGCCGCCTTCGTTCACCATCGGCTCGATAGCTATTGTCATTCCTTCGTTTAACTTAACGCCTGTTTTGGGATTACCGTAATTGGGAACCTGAGGCTCTTCGTGAAGCTTCTTACCGATTCCATGACCAACCAGATCACGAACCACGGAAAAGCCGTTGTCCTCAGCATGTTTCTGTATTGCAAACGATATATCTCCCAGAAAGTTCCCCGTTACGGCCTGCTCGATACCGAGGCTTAACGCCTCTTCGGTAACCCGCAGGAGTTTTTTGGTCTTCTCGTCCGGCTCTCCGATATAAAAAGATCTGGCTGCATCGCCGTGATAACCATCTTTCTTTGCGCCGACATCGATTGAAACAAGCTGTCCCTCTTCTATCAACCTCTTCTTGGAGGGAATGCCATGAACGACCTGATGGTCAATCGATATACATAAAGTAGCCGGATAGCCGTTATAATTCTTGAACGAGGGCGTTGCGCCCTGAGACCTAATATACTCCTCAGCGAGTTTGTCGAGCTTTAAGGTCGAAACTCCCGGTTTCGCTTCCTCCTTTACAAGCTTATGTGTTTCGGCGACGATCTTTCCCGCCGCCCGCATCAACTCAATCTGCTGTGCCGATTTGAGTTCAATCATTCAGCACCGCATCTATAAACTCTGTGTGATGGTGACCAGATCGTTAAAAATCACTCCGATATCGCGCTCACCATCAACATTTACAAGTATCGATTTTCCTTTATAATAATCTATCAAAGGCTGGGTCTGCTTTTTGTAGACCTCCAGCCTGTTTTTAACCACTTCCTCGGTGTCATCCTTGCGTTTCTGCAAATCGACACCGCAATCATCACACTTGCCCTCGGTTTTGGGCAGATTGGAAGGATAGTTATAGGTTCTCTGGCACTGCGGACAGAAGTACCGCCCGGAAAGCCTCTTGATAACTTCCTGGTCCGAGACCTCCAGATTCAAGGCGCTATTCAGCTTTTTGTCCACAGACTCCAGCATCTTATCGAGTCCCTCTGCCTGGGGAATCGTGCGCGGAAATCCGTCGAAGATAAAGCCTTCGCCCTGATCGCTCTCGATCGTTTCCTTAATCATATCCAGAATCAGACTGTCAGGAACCAGATCGCCCTTTTCCATATATTCTTTTGCTTTGTTGCCCAGATCGGTTTCGTTTTTTACGGCAGACCTGAGCATATCGCCGGTTGACAGATGATGCAGATTAAGCTTCTCGGCCAGCCGGGATGCCTGTGTGCCCTTGCCCGATCCCGGAGGACCCAACATTACCAGCAGCATATTAGTATGACCTCCCGCGTATCTTGCCTTTCTTGATAAAGCCGTCGTAATGGCGCATCAACAGATGCGACTCGATCTGCTGCAGGGTATCCAATGCAACACCCACCAAAATCAGTACAGAGGTGCCCCCGAAATAAAATCTTACCCCCGCGTATCCCATCAGGAAGTTCGGCAGTACAGCGATAAGCGCAAAGAAGATAGCGCCCGGCAGAGTGATACGGGTCAGCACCTTGTCGATATAATTGGCGGTTGCTTTACCGGGACGTTTGCCGGGAATAAATCCTCCCTGGCTCTTCATATTGTCCGCGAGCTGTACCGGATTAATTACGATCGCCGTGTAGAAGAAGGCGAAGAATACGATTACAATACCGTATACGATATTATAAAGCAATGATGTAAAATTAAAGTTCGTATTGAGAAACTGCGCGATTCCCGAACCCGGGAAAAATGTCGCCAGGGTCTGGGGCGCAAACATAATTGACTGAGCGAAAATGATCGGAATAACGCCGGCGGTATTGACCGACAACGGAAGATGTGTCGCCTGGCCGCCGTAGACTTTTCTTCCAACCACTCTCTTGGCATACTGAACCGGAATCCTGCGCTGGGCTCTGGTGACCATGATAACGGCCGCGATCACAGCGATCATCAGGGCGATAATTACTATCGCGCCGGCGATACGGCTGGGATCGTAGACGATTTTCTGTATCTCTCCCATAACTCCCGGCACGATCCTGGCCACGATTCCGATAAAGATGATTAAGGATATACCGTTGCCGATTCCTCGCTCGGTGATTTTCTCACCCAGCCACATAATGAAGATCGTTCCGGTGGTAAAGGTCAGCATGGTTAGAAGCTGAAAACCGATTCCCGGATTGGTAACAATCATGGTACCGGTCTGGGCATTGAGCGACTGGAGAAAAACCGAAGTTCCATAGGCCTGCAAAGCCGCGATAAGAACCGTACCGTAACGGGTATACTGGGTGATTTTACGCCGTCCCTCTTCGCCCTCTTTCTGAAGCCTTTGTAAATACGGTACAACCGGTCCCAGAAGCTGCAGGATAATCGAGGCCGAGATATAGGGCATAATCCCCAGCGAAAAAATAGTCGCCTTGGTAAATGCACCGCCCACGAACAGGTCGAATAGACCGAATAGAGTGCCGCCTCCGCCGGGTTGATTAAAGAAGCCGAACAGAGCATCGCCATCGATACCCGGAGTGGGTATATGACCCCCTATACGATAAACGACCAAAATCCCCAACGTAAAAAGAATTCTGGTTCTCAATTCCTTAATTTTAAATACGTTTCTGAATGTCTCCAGCACTTAAATCTTTTCTGCCTTTCCACCGGCATTGGAAATCAATTCCTCGGCCGATTTTGTAAATGCCTGAGCATATATCGTCAAACCGACCTCGAGCGATCCCTCGCCCATGATCTTGATCGGTTTTGCGGTAGTCTTGATCAGCCCCGCATCTTTCAAAGATTCGGGATTGATTTCACCCGGCTCCGTAAACTTCTTTGCGATATCGCCGATTTTTACAAGCTGAAAATAGACTTTATTGGGATTCACGAATCCCCTTTTTGGTATACGGCGTGCCAAAGGCATCTGGCCGCCCTCGCTCCAGTACTTGCGCTTGGCGCCCGAACGCGAGAGCTGCCCCTTATGTCCTCTTCCGCACTGGCCGCCCTGGCCGGAACCGGCGCCGCGTCCCACACGTCTTCTGTTTCTTTTGGAACCGGACGGTTTCTCGAGATTGTGAAGCTCCATATTATACCTCCTCCACTTTAATCATGAATGAAACCGCCCTGATCATCCCGCGGATTTGGGGAGTATCGTTGTGTACGACACTATGATGCATCCTTTTTAGGCCCAGGGCTTCGATCGTGCGCCTGTGCTTCTGGATACGTCCGCTAATCGATCTGGTTTGTGTAATTTTCAATTTAGCTGGCATCGGACTTCTTCTCCGGTTCTATCTCTCTGAAAGCCAGGGACTCTTCCTCGGTACGCAGCCTCCTGAGCCCGTTCATCGCGGCCTTGACGATATTCTGGGGATTTGATGATCCCAGTGATTTGGTCAGAATATCCTGAATTCCGGCCGCCTGCATAATTGCACGCACACCGGCCCCGGCTATGATACCGGTACCGGGGGAGGCCGGTCTTAAAAGCACTCTGGCAGCGCCGAATTTGCCTATGATCTTATGCGGAATCGTTCCGCCCACCATGGAAACCTTGGCCATGTCTTTGCGAGCAGCGTCGGTGGCCTTATGAATCGCTCCCGAAACTTCCAGAGCCTTGCCCAGCCCGACACCGACCGAGCCGTTACGATCACCAACGGCTACAAGCGAGGTAAAGGAGAACTTGCGTCCGCCCTTTACGACCTTGGCTACACGATTGACATTAATAACATGCTCGTCTAACTCAAATCCATCCTGTTCGTATCTCTGTCTCTGAGGCTTCATAACAATCCTTACTAAAAGTCGAGTCCGCCTTTACGAGCACCCTCAGCCACCGCCTTTATACGGCCATGGTAACGGTTTCCCTGGCGGTCAAAGACCACGTTCTCAATTCCCCTGGCTTTCGCCAATTCGGCTATTAACTGCCCGACTTTGAAAGATTTGTCGGACTTTTTATCCTTGTCTTCAAATTTTCCCATAGCATCTTTTGTAAGCGATGATGCAAACGCCAATGTCTGGCCCGCTGTATCGTCAATAATCTGAGCATAGATGTGCTTAAGAGATTTGCGCACACTCAGACGCGGACGTTCCGGGGTACCGACAATTTTCGATCTAACCCGCTTCGCCCGGCGGGCGTATTTTCCGTGTTTTAGTGCAAGTCTGCTCGGCATAACATCACCCTAAGCGGCAGTTTTTCCGGCCTTGCGGCGGATCTGCTCGTTTTCGTATTTAACACCTTTTCCTTTGTACGGCTCGGGCGGCCTGAAGGACCTTATTTTGGCCGCTACCATTCCGACTAAGGCTTTATCACTTCCGGAAATCTTTATCTTCTGCTGGCCCTCAAGCTCGATCGTGATTCCGGGAGGGGCCGCGAAATAAATCGGATGCGAAAAGCCCAGCGAGAGCTTGAGCATATTCCTGGCCATCTCGGCCCTGTAGCCCACACCCACGATTTCCAGCACTTTCGAGAATCCCTCGGTCACGCCGATAATCATGTTGTTTATCAATGCGCGCACCAACCCGTGCTGAGCCTTGAAGAACTTGGAGTCCGACGGTCTTTTGACTGTCAGGATATTATCCTCGATATCGACCTGTATCTGCGGATGAATCTCCTGCTTCAATTCGTCTTTGGGACCCTTGACCAGCACGGTGGAATCTTTGATTTCCACCTGGACCTTGTCCGGTATCTTAATTGGTTGTTTTCCTATTCTCGACATTTTACTATCCTACCAAACTCTGCAAACCAGCTCTCCGCCGATATGGTTTTTAAGCGCCTGCTGATCAGTCATAATTCCGCTTGAAGTCGAAACGATCATTGTTCCCACCTCCTGCTGAAGCCTGAACATCTCATCAGCGGAAGCATACCTTCTGAGGCCCGGCCTGGAGATCCTTTCCAGACCAGAGATTATGGATTCGTCATTCTTATTGTAACGCAGCCAAATCCTCAGTATAGGCTTGCCGTCAACTTTGATCACCGATGAGCGCTTGATGAACCTGAGTTCGCTTAAGAGCCGGGCGATTTCGTTTTTCAGCCTGGCGGCGGGCACATCAACCGCTTTATGCTTGGCCTTGGCCGCGTTCTTGATTCTGATTAAGAGGTCAGAGACCGGATCAGTCATACTCATAATTCCAACTCCTACCAACTGGCCTTGACCACGCCGGGTATTTCGCCATTTAAGGCCAATTCACGAAAACAAATACGGCAAATACCAAACTTACGCATAAAGGCACGCGGCCTGCCGCAGCGACGGCAGCGGTTATAGGAACGCACCTTGAACTTCGGTTTACGTTTGGATTTTGCTATCAAACACTTCTTGGCCACTTTATCTCCTTACTTTCTGAAAGGCATTCCCATTTCTTTCAGGAGCGCAAGGGCTCCCTCGTCGTCATCGGAACTGGTGACGAATGTCACCGACAGGCCTCTCACCTTATCGATCTTATCATAATCGATCTCGGGGAAAATAAGCTGCTCACGAAGCCCCAGAGTATAATTGCCGCGGCCGTCAAAACCCTTGGGCGGAAGCCCCCTGAAATCCCTTATTCGGGGAATCGCAACATTTATCAGGCGGTCAAAAAACTCATACATCTTTTCACGCCTCAGGGTTACGGCACAGCCGATAGGCATACCCTCACGCAGCTTAAAATTCGAAATCGATTTCTTGGCCCGGGTCACAATCGGCTGCTGCCCGGCAATCGTTCTCAGGTCTTCAACCGCAGCATCCAGAAATTTCGGATTCGTAATCGCCTCGCCTACGCCGATATTCATGACGATTTTCTTGAGGCGGGGGACTTCCATAATATTGGTATAATTGAACTCCTTCTGGAGCTTCGGCAAAACCTCTTTATAATAATGTTCTTTCAAACGCGCCATCAGACAATCTCTCCGGATTTATTGGAGATCCTAACCTTGTTTTTCGCTTTCTTATCGGGATCTTCCAGCACCCTGTAATTGACGCGCGTCGGTTTGTTGCTGCGAGTATCGAACAACATGACATTCGACGCATCAATCGGAGCTTCTTTTTCTACTATACCGCCCTTCGGATTTCTCTGGGTCGGACGGCTGTGACGATAGATCAGGTTAACGCCCTCAACCAGTACACGGTTGGTTCCGGGAATAACCCGCAGGACCTTGCCGATCTTGCCTTTATTCTTACCGCTGATAACCTTTACCTGATCGCCTTTTTTAATTCTCATTGCTTCCTCACAAAACTTCCGGAGCCAGTGAAATTATCTTCATGAATTTTCTCTCGCGCAGCTCACGGGCCACCGGTCCGAAGATACGCGTGCCGCGAGGCTCCATCTGATCGTTTATAATAACCGCGGCATTATCGCCGAATCTAATGTAAGTTCCGTCCTTGCGGCGCACCGGAAAAGCGGTTCTAACCACGACCGCCTTGACTATATCGGATTTCTTCACCGTGCCGTTGGGAATCGCATCCTTGACGGCACAGACAATTATATCTCCGACCCTGGCATAACGCCGCCTGGTACCTCCCAGTACTCGGAAACACATGACCTTCTTGGCGCCGGTATTATCGGCAACATTCAGCCTTGAATATTCCTGTATCATTTTACTTGGCCTTCTCCAATATCTTTACCAGTCTCCAGCGTTTCATTTTCGAAAACGGGCGAGTCTCCATAACCATAACCTTATCACCGGTGCCGGCCTCGTTATTTTCATCGTGAGCATAGAGCTTGGCACGCTTATGAATTACCTTGCCATACAAGGGATGCTTCATCTTATAATCCATCTCGACCGAAATGGTCTTGTCCATCTTGTCGGATATCACAATACCCTGTCTCGTTTTCCGCAATCCTCTCAATGCCACAGCTTACTCCTCTGAACTCTTCTCTTTGTCGGTACCCAGAATCTTTCCGGTAGTGGCGGAAAGCGAGCGGATACCTTTCTCATGCTCATGAAGGATAGTTTTAAGGCGAGCGATGTCGCGCCGCAGCACCCGCAGGCGCAGCGGATTATCGAGCTTCTGTACCCGCATCTTGAGCTTCAGATTAAAAAGCTCTTCCTGCGAATCGGTCAGCCTCTGCTCGACTTCTTCCTTCGCCAAATCTCTTATAAATTCCGCCTTCACCGTCTATGCTCCTCCAATTTCTCCACGGGTAACGAATCTGCACTTCAAGGGCAGCTTATCGGCGGCCAGTTTCATAGCCTTACGGGCCAGATCTTCGGATACGCCTTCCAGTTCGAACAGAATGCGTCCCGGCTTAACCACCGCTACCCAGTACTCGGGCGCGCCCTTACCTTTACCCATACGGGTTTCCGCGGGCTTTTTGGTAAAAGGTTTGTCGGGGAAAATCCTGATCCAGACCTTTCCGCCTCGCTTGATCTTCCTTGTTAACGCCACACGCGCGGCCTCGATCTGTCGATTGGTAATCCAGGCGGGCGCCATAGCCTTCAGTCCGAACTCACCGAATGATATCTTGGACCCGCGGTAGGCTTTGCCTCTCATTCTGCCGCGTTGCTGTTTACGATATTTTACTCTCTTCGGCATTAACATATGCTATTTCTCCAGATCGTTCCCGTTCAAGAACGTGAAAATTTCCAAATATATATATATTCACTCAAAAGGCAAGAGCTTTTTATGTATAAAGTCTTACCCTTTTTTGTTTTCTGATTTATCTCCCGATTCCGGCTTGGAGGCCGTCCTCTCGGCTTCGGTCGAAGCTTTTGATTCAGGTTTGTTTTGGCTCTTTTGCTGCCTTGTTCCCTGGGGCTTGCCACCACCCTCATCATCGCGCCTTTTCTTACGAACCCTCGACTTGGGCCTGGGTTTACGTCTACGCTGTCCTGAGGGCCTGGCTCTTCTCTGATCCATTTCACGCTGACGGCCGTCATCGGCGGCATCCTCCATGCCGGGTTTATCCAGAATTTCGCCCCGGCAAATCCAGACCTTGACGCCAATCGTACCGTACGTTGTATTGGCCGTGGAAATGGCATAATCGATATCAGCCCTGAGAGTATGAAGAGGAACCCGCCCCTCCATATATTTCTCGCTGCGTGCGATCTCGGCCCCTCCCAGACGGCCGCCGCAGGTAATCTTGATACCTTCCGCGCCCATTTTCATGGAAGAGGTAATCGCTTTTTTCATTGAACGCCTGAAGGAGACTCGTCCCTCGAGCTGCCGGGCGATTGAATCAGCCACCAGCTTTGCGTTCAATTCGGGCTTTTTCACTTCTATAATATTTAATGTAATATCTTTCTTGGTGATAAGCTGAAGCTCTTCACGCAGCTTATCGACTTCCGCTCCCTTGCGTCCGATGACTATGCCTGGACGGGATGAATGAATATCAACCGTGATCTTCTTGGGAGCGCGCAGGATTTCCACCTTGGCCAGGCCGGCATTTTCCAGACGCTTGCTGATATACCTTCGGATCTGCAGATCTTCTTCGAGAAGATCTGGAAAGTTTCTCTCCGCAAACCACTTGGAATTCCAAGATCTGATAATTCCCAGTCTCAATCCGACCGGATTAGTTTTCTGACCCAAAAGTATTCCTCCTGCTATTATTCTTCTTCCACAACGGAAGGTTTAGTTGGTTTTCTTTTTCTCGTTCGTTTGGCCTGCTCTTTTTCCAGGCGTCTTTCGGCACGCCCCTCATCGGAGACCTTAACCGCAAGATGGCAGGTGCGCTTGCGAATTCTGAATGCGCGCCCCATACCTACGGCACGGAAACGCTTTAGTATCGGCCCTCCGTCGATTATGACCGAGGTGACTCTGAGCTCTTCCGCTTTCACGCGGGTTGTGCCCTCCTGGGCAATCATGTTGGCCGCAGCCGATTTGATAGTCTTCGAAAGCGGTACCGACGCCCTCTTGGGAACATATCTCAAAAGGTCGACCGCCTCATGAACCATTTTTCCTTTTACCAATTCCGCCACCCTGCGCAGCTTGCGGGGCGACATCCTCAGATATTTTGCACGAGCAACAGATTCCATAATACCACTCTTATTTAATCGAAGAGGATCTTTCGGTTAACTTGCCGGCATGCCCGCGGAAAATCCGGGTCGGGGCAAATTCGCCAAGCTTATGACCCACCATGTTTTCTGTAATATATACAGGAATAAACTTGTTGCCGGTATGAATAGCGACCGTATGGCCGACAAATTCCGGCGATATGGTAGACCTGCGCGACCAGGTTTTGATAACCTTTTTGTCGCCTCTTTCGTTCATCTTATCGATCTTCATCATTAGATGATCGTCTATAAAGGGCCCTTTTTTCAAAGAGCGAGCCATTCAATACCTCCTGAAAAGCTTATTTCCTGCGTTTTACTATATATCTATCTGACAATTTACCTTTTTTACGAGTCTTCAAGCCCTTGGTCGGCTTGCCCCAGGGCGTGCATGGATGCCTTCCGCCCGAGGAACGGCCTTCGCCGCCGCCCATGGGATGATCGACCGGGTTCATAGCTACCGCGCGAACGTTTGGCCTGCGGCCCATCCAGCGCGTTTTACCGGCCTTGCCCCAAACCACATTCTCATGGTCGATATTACCGACCTGACCGATTGTGGCATTACATTTTAAGGGCACCAATCGAACCTCTCCCGAGGGCATTTTCAAATGCGCCATCTTGCCTTCTTTGGCGGCTAAAATAGCCATAGAACCGGCGCTTCTGGCAATCCTTCCGCCTCTTCCGGGAATCATTTCGATATTGTGCACGAAACTTCCCAGAGGGATTCTTGCCAGCGGGGTGGCGTTGCCAATACTGATTTCCACTTCCGGACCGGAAACAACCGTATCATCCACCTTAAGACCGTGGGGAGCAAGAATATACCGCTTCTCACCATCAACATAATGCAAAAGCGCGATCCTGGCTGAACGGTTGGGATCATATTCGATCGCGGCAACTCTGGCCCGTATTCCATGCTTATCGCGCTTAAAATCAATAATTCTGTAATAGCGCTTATGGCCTCCGCCACGATTATAGGTCGTGGTTCTGCCCTTGTTGTTTCTACCGCCGCTCTTCTTCAAAATCTTTATCAGCGATTTTTCCGGAACAGCCTTCGTGATTTCGCTGAAATCCGAGACTGTTCGAAAACGCATCGACGGTGTATATGGTTTGAATTTCTTAATAGCCATTTTCTAATCCAAAGTCTTAAATCTGAATGATTTCCTCGAATACCGTGTTAGACCGCATCAAGCTGCGTTATTGTTTCACCTTCTTTAAGATTGACAATTGCCTTTTTCCAGTTGGGGCGCTTGCCGACAAAACGACCGAGTCTTTTCATCTTTCCCCTCATAACCTGAATCTTTACCGAGTCCACCTTGACTTCGAAAAGATTTTCCACGGCATTCTTGACGTCAATCTTGTTGGCTTCTTTGACCACCTCGAAAACATAAGCATTCTGCTTCTCCCGCAGAATGGAATACTTCTCACTCAGGAGATGAGAGACTATTACCTGGCGCGGATCCTTCATTTGGCAAACACCTCCTCTATCTCCTTTAACGCCGATTCGGTCATCAGCAGATAGTCGGCATTGAGCAAATGATAGGCATTGATCAGCTTCGCCCGCATATAACTGACGCCGGGAATATTGCGGCAGGAAAGTTCGAAATTGCGGTTCTGCTCTTCATTTAAGATCAGCACCTTACTTCCGTATAGATCCAATCCCGCCAGAAATTCCACGACCGTTCTGGTTTTGGGCTTCTCAAGCTCAGGTTGCTCGATGACCATTATTCTTTCGTCAGCGGCCTTACTGCTGAATGCAGAATACAAGGCCTGACGTTTTAGCCTTCTGGGAATCGGCTTGTTATAGTTTTTCGGCTTCGGTCCAAAGGCACGGCCGCCGCCAACCCATATCGGGGAGTTATTCGATCCGGCCCGCGCTCTTCCGGTGCCTTTCTGGCGCCAGGGCTTAGCTCCGCCGCCGCGAACTTCCATGCGTGTTTTGGTGGAATGCGTGCCCTGCCTCTGATTTCTCAAAAACGATTTTATGAATTGATGGACCTGATAATTTTTGGGCTCGAACTCGAAAACCTTCGAATTCAATTCCACCTCACCGGCCGATCCACCCGTACTCGATATTTTCTTTGCTTTAGCCATTTTACTTAGCACCCGTAATTTTCACGAAACTATTGCGCTTGCCCGGAACACTTCCCATAATACAAAGCAGATTGTTTTCCGGATCAACTTTTGCCACAGTAAGATTTGTGGTCGTAACTTTTTCATTACCCATACGTCCGGCCATGCGCGTACCCTTCAATACTCTTGAAGGATAGGACGACTGGCCGATAGAACCGGGAGCGCGCAGTCTGTCCGACTGACCATGAGTCTTGGGACCGCCGCCGAATCCATGACGGCGAACTCCGCCCTGAAAACCCAGCCCCTTGGAAATTCCGCTGACGTGTACTTTCTCGCCCGGCTTGAAAATATCGACATTAATATAATCGCCGACATTGATATCCTCGGAGTCACTGTCGAGACGAATCTCCCTGAGATACCTGTGCGCCTTGACTCCGGCTTTTTCGAACACGCCGCCCATGGGCTTGTTTACATGACTCTCTTCGAGCTCCTCGTAGCCGACCTTAAGAGCAGAATAACCGTCCTTATCGGCAGTCTTAACCTGTAACACCTGACAGGGACCCGCCTGTATAACCGTTACCGGAAGGCTTTCGCCCTCTTCGGTAAAGATCCTGCTCATACCAATCTTTTTGCCAAAAATCGCTTTCATTTTATTACACTTTAATTTCCACATCGACACCGGCAGGCAAATCGAGCTTCATCAAGGCATCGACTGTCTGCGGTGAAGAGTCATAAATATCCATCAGTCTCTTATGTACCCGAGTCTCGAACTGCTCCCGCGACTTCTTGTCCACATGCGGTGAACGCAGTACCGTGTAAATGGTACGTTTGGTTGGAAGCGGGATCGGACCGGCTATTTTGGCGCCGGTTCTCAGCACTGTTCGAGCGATCTCCCTCGTTGATTTGTCGAGGGCATGGTGATCGTAAGCCTTTAATCTAATTCTAATTTTCTGACTCAGGTCCATTCATTTACTCCACAACTTCGGTTACAACACCGGCTCCGACTGTTCTGCCGCCTTCACGAATCGCGAAACGAAGCTCCTGCTCCATCGCCACGTCGCTGACCAACTCTACTTCCATCGTGATATTATCGCCCGGCATTACCATC
>WJIM01000297.1 GCA_014730285.1 Candidatus Zixiibacteriota bacterium | reverse complement strand
CTGTTTTCGCTGATTGTTTTCTTCTGGTCTATCTTCGATCAGGCCTATTCAACCTGGACCTTGTTTGCCCGTGATTATATGGTGCTGGAGACTCCGTTTGGATTCAGGATACCTCCCGATGCGATCCAGGGGCTTAACCCAGTTTTAATTGTGTTAATGACACCGTTTTTTGCATGGCTCTGGTCAAGAACTGACAAGAGCGAGACAGTGCGGCTTTCCTCCTCAAAGAAAATGCTGATTGGATTTGTTCTGGTTATACTATGCATGGGCATCATGTCCATAGCGGGTTTTATCGCCCTGGAGCGGAAAGTCTCTATTCTTTGGGAAGTATTAGCTTACATAATGATAACGGCCGGAGAGTTGTGTATATCGGTTGTCGGTTTGCAGCTTGCTTATGAGGAAGCTCCAAACCACATGAAATCAAGAATAACGGGTCTCTGGCTGGCAACCGTAATGCTCGGCAATGTTTTTGCCGGATTTTTTGCGCGTATTTATACGGATGTTCTCAATCCGGGCGAGTATTTCGGTTTGATGACAATAATGATAGCGCTGGTGACGATCGGGTTTTATTTTGTAGGACGCAGATTCGAGGAAAAATCGAACCGTCAGGAAGAAGCCACCTCTCCCACAGAATAAATCCATTTAATTTTGAGTATTAGATACGCGCCTTGATTTTAGCGTTTTTGGGTTTGTACTTCTTCAGCGAATCTTCCAGATCAATAATCAAAGTCTTATCGTGATAAAGTGTTGTCTTGAATGATTTGACCTGCTTGAGTTCGGCAATCGTGCCGGTGATATTATTTACGCCGTTCTGAATCGCAATCAGTGAATTCTCGAGGATATTCTTCTTATCCTCAAGCTCGCCCTTTTTTAAGGCCATTTCGATCAACTGCGCCCGTCCCAGCATAGACGCGCAGGCGTTATTGAAATAATGTGAGAATGTCGCCACTACGGTATGAAGTATCTCCACTGCCAGCCTGTCGTATTCGATGTGATCCCTGTAATTGGTGTCCTTCTTGAATCCTTCCAGAAGTTCTTCGATCTCGCGATATAGCTCGAATACGCGGGAGTTGGCCTCGGTCAATAGCTCCAGAGGCGATCCGACTTCGATTTCCAGAAAGCTTGCCGCATCGAGGAATTTTGGAATTATTTCGGCTTCCACCTCTGCCATATCGGTATTGGTGAGGCCGAGATTTTTCATCACAACTTTGCTGTTATCGAATTCCATATCCTTGAGCGAGGACTTTATATCGAGACGATATTTGGCAAGCCTTTCGGCCAGATTGACGATCTGGGGTATAACCTGCTCATTGGTTGGCTCTTTCAATTCAACAGTGTCATGATGGCTGTATACCGAGCGCGAGAACACCTGAGGCAATTTCCACATCGAGAGAAGGTACGATCCTACCCGGCAGTGATTGGTACCGAATAGAGATTCCTCCAAACTGATAAGCGATTCGCCGTTCTGTGCGCTCTTCCAGACATGAGCATATTCACGCGGGAAACAGGCATCCATAGCGAGGATTCCGATGTCATGAAAGATTCCGGCGATATAGGCCTCTTCTTTTTCCTTCAGTCCATACTTCTCGGCAACAAGCTCGCTGATTATGGCTACTTCAAGCGAATGCTTCCAGTAGGTTTTGAGGCTGATCTGGGTGTCGAGGCGGCCGATGACATTGACAATGGAAACTGAGAGTGCAATGGCCTTTACGGTACGCGAGCCGAGTGTCATGATGGCATCCCGTATGGAGGATACTTCAGACGCCCGGCCGTAGTATGCGGAATTGGCCGCGCTGAGGATTCTGGCAGTCAGCGAAACGTCTTTGAGTATAACCCGGGCGAGATCATCAAGCGGCGATTCGGGATCGTCCGCGATTTTTAGTATCTGCGCAAGAACCTCGGGTAGAGTCGCAAGCTGCGTTAATCTTTCAATTCTCTTTAATACCTGTTTTTCTTCCATTGTCACTCCATTTAAGTATCGGCAAAAACAGGCGTAAGTTGAAAGATTATTTGGATTTCGACAATTTTGTCTGAAGCCTTGAAAGACGGTGACTGAAGCGGGCCTGCCAGTTCTCGAAATCCTCCTCATTACGAAGCTGGGAAAGCTGGTAAATAGTATCGATTGCGCGTTGACAGCATGAGAGAGCCTTGTCTAACTCCTTCGTGCGATGCTCGAAGGCCTTGGCCATCTCCTCCAGAGCGGAGAAATAATGCGGGTTATAAGATTCGGATAACATCTCCCAGTAGCCGAAAGCTGTTTCAAAATCGGACAGTTTTTTGGAAATCAGAGAAGCTTGAAACAAATTTTTGATATGAAATTCCGATTCCACCCCCTCGGAGCGGGAAAAGCTGGAAAAAGCGCGGTCATAATCTTTGCGCTGAAGGTAGAACTTACCGATTGCCCAGCTATCCATATCGGAGAGCTTATCGAGTTTTTCGGCATTCTCGATATAGCGCTCAAGTTCGACCATTACCGCCATTGTGGATACGATATCCCATATATTATGCTTTATCACCTGGTATATTTCCGAGGTCTCGCCGCTTTGGAGATAATTAAAATAAGTCTGCGGGATTTGCTCGGAGGGGATATCATTTAAGCGTTCGAATTCCAGAAGAGTCCTCTCAGCGGTTTTCAGGGTGCAGTCGGGTAGTTTCAGCCGAAAAAATCGGCGCAGTGTGAAGAGCACGTCCAGATGCTTGCGTGAAAAGAAATCCGAGCCTGTGCGCTGAATCAGAAATCGGTTTATAAGAAGCGGAAGATCGAAGGCCTTGCCGTTGAATGAGACCATCATATCCCCCGGGAGATCGTCGAACATATATTTATAGAAACCGTGCTCCTCGCTGTAGTCCGGTAGAAAGTGCTG
>WJIM01000296.1 GCA_014730285.1 Candidatus Zixiibacteriota bacterium | reverse complement strand
GATATCCTTCATACCCATTTTAGCGAGGTGGAAGGCGATTGAGGCCCCGATAATTCCACCCCCGATAATCACACATTCAGCGCTGTTCCGCAAGTTGCTACCTCTCTTTCCAAGTAGTATAACAGAGTAATAAAATAAAGGCACGCATAAAGTCAAGCGAATTCGAGAGGGAGAGGGAGCGTGGCGGCCTACCATTTATGGGAGGTTTATAATCATATTATGGACTTGGGGTGCCCAAATCTTTAGATTGGACTAATCTTTTGTATAATGCATCCCAACCTGAAGCTTGGGGCACCCTACTGTTGGGGCAGTGGTAAAAAAACAGGCGCCTTAAAAGCGCCTGTTGAATCAAAATCCTGGGGGGTGAGATAAATCTATTATTTGTTAATGCTCACCTTGAAGCTTGATTTGGTAGGGTTGAAATTCACCTTGCCCTCACGTGCCAGCCATCCCAGAGCCATATAGACACGGTCTGATTTGCTCTTGGTGGCGGTCGCGAGTTTGCGAGGAGTGCTTTCACCCTTTTCCAGCACTTGCCAGATCTTGCCGGCAGTTTCGCCAATGTAATCGTTATTCATATGTCCTCCTCAGTAATCCGCTCTTTTTTATAATTCATTATTATAGATCGACAAATATATTTTCAATTTTAGTGATGTAAAATTCGATTCCTCTTATCTCGCAAGAAATTTACGTAAGTTTAATCCATAAAATCAACAACAATTTATTCGGATTTTATGGTATTAATGTTCGATTTTTGCTTTGATCACCCTCAGGTTTTCATCGGGAGTAGTCACCGGCACCGAACAGTCGGGACCCAGCATGAAGAGATGCTTTTTCGCAAAAGCCTTGTACTTCTCGACCATAGCCTCGAGCTCGGCATGAGTGCCCTTCTGGAGAAGCCCCTTACGGTCGACACCGCCCAGGATAACTTTATTCGGTAAAATCTCGGCCCCTTTTTCGGCGTCCGGATTGGTTTTATCGTTCATGTCCCAGTTGACGATTTTGATCGGATAATCCTTGAAAACAGGAAGCATATTGCATGAGGCGCAAACATGCATAACATTAACTTTAGTCAATGGCATAACCTCATCCAGAAGCATAAAATCGTATTTGCGTCCGAATTCGTTATATTCATCGACCGTAATTCTGCTGGTAGAGGCCCATTGAGTTGTTGCGAAGAAGAGGCCGTCAGCGCCCGCTTCGATAGCCGCCTTGGAAAAATCTATAAATGTTTCAGTGATTCTTTCCAAGGCCTTATGAAGCGGCTCCGGATCTTTACGAATCTGATCCACCAAAAACGGATCATCCTTGACCAGATCGCCCGCAATCGAAATTGGATTGAACACAGTCATCACAATCGGTAGATCATCACCCACAGAATCGCGAATCATTTTAATTGCCTTCAGATGTTCGGCCAGAGCCTTGGCCTTATTCGGGTCAAGGGGCTGGATTTTTTCCCAGTCCTCGGTTTTGTGCACCGCATATTCCAGGCGTTTCGGCTTATCCTCGGGTCTGCCTGTGTATTCATAGGAATTGCCCCAGTCCTCCATATGATAGGAGGCGCGCGGGTTAATCTTCATCAAATCCCAGTCAAAAGCTTGCTGAAAACGCACCATTGCGTCCTTAAGCTGTTCTGCGCTCGATTCACTGTCGTAGAAATGTCTCCAGAAGCTGAGCGGGAGACGGTCCGGTTTTTCACCGTTTATTAAGGCCTCAATTCTCTCCCTGTGTGTCAATTTCTCACTCCAATCCGATTGTGTGAATAAACCCCGATATATTGAGTTATATTACAAACTTTGAAAATTTGTTCCGGATGGAATAATCATTTCCCCCGCAAAACGCAACAAAAATGTTTTTAGGTTCTATGCAATTTTCCAGACTTGCTAAAGGCGTTTATGAATAAAATGTCATTCAGAGCGAAGTCATGGACCCGGCTTTCGACGGGCGAAGAATCCGCATAAATCATAAAGATTCTTCATCGCTGCGCTCCTCAGCATGACAGCAGAAATATGCTAATCTGTTAATCCCACATTCATATAGATATAGGGGGCAACATATCAAGCATTACTTGAAGTGAAAGTCCATAGAATTTGTGCAAATTTTGAGCAACTACCGCAATAGTATTGAATTTTGCAAGACCTGCCGATAATGATATAAACATCTTAAATGGAAAGGGATTTGATGGAAAAGGCCAGAATTCTCGTGGTTGATGATGAAGAGTCGATGCGCGATTTTATGTCGATCATGCTCTCCAAGGAGGGGTATGAGGTTGTGCAGGCCGATTCCGGACCCTCGGCGCTGGGGCATATAAAGAAGTCCCGACCGGATGTTATCATAACCGATATGATGATGCCGGATATGTCCGGCCTGGAGCTGATGACCAAAGCGCGCGAGGTGCATGACAACCTGTCATTCATTGTCATGACCGCATTTGCCTCGGTCGACTCGGCTATCGAAGCCATGAAGAAAGGCGCCTATGATTATATTACCAAACCATTTAAGGTCGATGAGATAAAGCTGACAATTAAGAAAGTTCTGGAAAAGGAACAGATTTCCCGAGAGAATAAAGAGCTTAAAAAGGAGCTTTCGAAAAGCCATTCGCTGGACAGCTTTATCGGACGGGATACTAAAATAATCCGCATGAAAGAGATGGTCCAGCGGCTGGCAAAAACCGACAGCACCGCATTGATCCTGGGAGAAAGCGGTACCGGCAAGGATCTGGTTGCCAATGCTATCCATTACCATTCCAAACGGGTCGGCAAACCGTTTCTGACACTCAACTGCGCCGCAATTCCCGAAACACTTTTGGAAAGTGAGCTTTTTGGATATAAGAAGGGCGCATTCACCGGCGCTTTAAAGGACAAGGATGGCGTCTTCATAGCCGCTCATACTGGCACGCTGTTTTTGGATGAGATCGGCAATACATCTCCCGCGATTCAGATGAAGCTTCTGCGGGTGCTTGATGATCAGGTGATTATGCCGGTGGGGTCGACAAAGACTGTCAAGGTCGATGTGCGCCTGGTGGCGGCCACCAATGCCAACCTCGAGGAGGAGGTCAGGGCGAAACGGTTTCGTGAGGATTTATTCTACCGCCTGAATGTCTTCACTGTCCAGATTCCGCCGCTGCGGGAACGTCGCGACGATATAGAACTACTTGTGGATCATTTCGTCAATATGTATAGCCGCAAGATGGGGATACAGCCAAAAGAAATCAGCCCGGAGGCATTGCAGATATTGCTGGCGCATCAATGGCCGGGCAATGTGCGTGAGCTTGAAAATACGATCGAGCGCTCGCTGGTGGTTTCGATTTCGGATGAAATCACTGTGGATGATTTGCCGGATAAAGTCAGCGGTCGCACAACAAGCAGGCCTGCTGTTGTCCCGGAAGCCGGAGATTCGGTTCAGGTACATCAGCAGACCGAATCACCGACTCTGGAGTCGATCGAAAAGGCATATATATTCTGGGTATTGAATCAGACCGGCTGGAATAAGACCAAAGCCGCCAAAATCCTCGGCATCGACGCCTCGACCCTCTACCGCAAAATCGACCGCTATGACCTTAAGCAGTAGCGGATTAATGAAATCCCGGGAGCCGTCCGCCGGCCAGGAGGTGGATATGCAGATGGAAGATTACCTGTCCGCCGCCGCGGCCGTTGTTGATAATCACCCGAAAACCCTTCTCGTCGAGGCCAATATCCTTGGCCACTTTCTGCACCACCTCGAATAATTTCGGCATAACCTCCGGAGGGGTGTCCATCAGCCTCTCGTAATGCTTTTTGGGCATGATCAGAAGATGAGTAGGGGCGGCCGGATTTTTATCATAAATTGCGATCGTATCATCATCTTCATACACGACTTTGGCATTGGCTTCTTTATTTACAATTTTGCAGAATATACAGGACATAATTAGTTTCCCCTTTATTGAATTTTCCCTAAAATAAGCGCTGAGTCATATTTCGCAAGGCCTTATCTGAATTAGTTGCCAAACGGGAGTTCTTTACATGTCCAATTTTGGGTGGCCTGCCCAAGCAAGGCTTGAGCAGGATCATTCTCACGCCCAAATAAATTTGGGCGTGCCACCCAACCTTATGGAAACTGGAGTCCTTACCGATTCAATAGCCTATTTTTCGCATAAAACCTTGCTATATAAACAAATAATACTTGACAGTATGGGCTCTAATTTATTTATTGTGAATTCTTTCACAACACATTGCGTTTTTGGTCGCGAATGATTATATTGGGCAATCTGAGATTGAATACAAAATTTACCAATTCTAACCTATTAATATGTGAGGAGGAAGTATGGCAAGTTTAAAGGAAAAATTTGCCTCCAAGATCCCCGTCTGGGGTGAGGAAATAAAAAAGATCCTGAAGGAAAAGGGAGATGTGAAGATTTCCGACGTCAATGTCCAGCAGGCCTTCGGCGGCATGCGCGGTGTTAAGGGCATGATCTGCGATACCTCGCTGGTGGAGCCGGACAAAGGATTGATTATCCGCGGCACACCTATTCTCGAGCTGACCGACAAGCTTCCGGAAGAGATTTTCTTCCTGCTTCTTTCCGGGGATTTGCCGAATGACCAAGAAGTCAAGGACTTGCAGGCCGAGTACAAGAAGCGCGGCGAGGTGCCCGGTTATGTCTGGGATGTCTTGAAAGCCATGCCCAAGACCTCACATCCGATGGCTATGTTCGACACTGCCGTTCTGGTCATGGAGAACGAGTCGATCTTCAGAAAGAGATACGCCGAAGGTGTCGCCAAGGGCGAGTACTGGGATGCTGTTTACGAAGACGGCCTGAACCTTCTGGCCAAGCTTCCCGCCATCGGCGCAGGCGTCTATCGCATCAAATACGACAAGGGCGACCTGATCGATCCCGATCCAAATCTGAGCTGGGGCGCCAATTTCGCGCACATGATGGGTATCGATGACGAGACCTTCTACAAAGCTATGGAACTCTATTTCACCCTGCATTGCGACCATGAGGGCGGAAATGTTTCGGCCTTCTCATGCCACACGATCGCATCAGCGCTGTCCGATCCGTACTATTCGGTTTCCGGCGGCCTGAACGGTCTGGCCGGCCCATTGCACGGTCTGGCTAACCAGGAATGCCTGAAGTGGGTGCTTGAGATGATGGATAAGCTGGGCGGCGGTACACCGTCCAAGGATCAGATCAAGGATTATGCCTGGGAGACCCTGAACTCCGGTAAGGTTATCCCCGGTTACGGCCATGCCGTTCTGCGCGTGACCGACCCGCGTTTCACCGCCTTCCTGAACTTCGGCAGAGAGCATCTTCCGGATTCACCTGTTTTAACTACCGTATCCCGTGTTTACGAGGTCGTGCCGGATGTTCTGAAGGAGCACGGCAAGGCCAAGAACCCGTGGCCGAATGTCGACGCCGGTTCCGGCGCAATTCTGTACCATTACGGCATAAAGGAGTTCGAGTACTACACAGTTCTGTTCTCGATTTCTCGTGCCATGGGTATGGTTTCCCAGCAGGTCTGGAACCGTGCCATGATGATCCCGATCACCCGTCCGAAATCGGTCGGCACCGACTGGATCAAAGAGCAGGTTGGCATGTAATCATCTCAGACCATACACACTTTGATATAAAGAGCGCCCTTGGAAACAGGGCGCTTTTTTTGTGCACCCTACCAATCGCGCGGGAAAATTTCATTCAGCCTGCGATAGTTGATATCAAATAGTCAAACAGCAGATAAATTGTCTGCTTCGACCCACGTTGTCAGGAGTGTTGATAAACCCTGAATGCATCGATATTCGTCATTGCGAGGAGCGAAGCGACGTGGCAATCTCCACGACTATTCTTGAGGCAACCACGGAGATTCCCACGGTCGTTCTCGCCTTCGGCGGAACTCCCTCGCAATGAGGTGTGTCCTTTTATTTTAAACTGCTGACTTTTTCAACAAGCCCTGTCAGGTGGGCTAAAAATATATTGTAGGGCATGATCCCTGCGATCATGCTTATCACTCTTCAGGGCCGAATAGAATATGATCCTGTCACCCAATCAACCATTTAGTCAAAAAAGGCTTTTCAGTTACTTTTAAAATTGATATTTTTCCTTCGATTGATTACGCTTTTGGCGGGAATATCTATTTTGCATTCTTAGCTAGATATCTGCCATAAATGCTATGGCATCCGTTTTCCCGGGGGCAATGTAAGACATTCCCGGCTCAATGGATGTAAATTAAAACAGGGACCGGATTAAATCCGATCCCCGCTTATCACGAGTTAGAAAGTAATTTTTCCGACTACCAGCTGCGTCTGTTGCCGCCGTAACCGCCGCCGCCGCCGCGTCCACGGCCACCGCCGCCGCCGCCTCTGGAACCGCGATCCTGGCGGGGACGAGCCTCGTTGACATTCAATGCTCTGCCGTCAAGCTCCTTATTGTTAAGCTCGGCCATCGCGGCCTCAGCCTCTTCT
>WJIM01000295.1 GCA_014730285.1 Candidatus Zixiibacteriota bacterium | reverse complement strand
GGGCAGAAGACTGTCTCGGTCAAAATTCCGGCGGGCGTCCATAGCGGTGAGAAAATCCGTCTCAAGGGCATGGGCAATGACGGAGGCAACGGCAACGCCTACGGCGACTTGATCATCAATGTACGCGTGAAGCGCGACTCATTCTTCAGCCGCAAGGGCAATGATGTTTACTGTACTGTGCCTTTGAAATTGGAGCAGGCTGTTGAAGGTGTGAAGATCAAGGTTCGCACAGTGAGGGGCAAGGTAATGCTCACGATTCCGCCCATGACCGAGGATGGCGCGGTACTCAAGCTCAAGGGGCAGGGTATAAAGGCCAAAGGCAAGGCCGGAAATCAGTATGTTAAGATCAAGATCAGATTCCCCGAGGAGCCGACTGAGGAAGAAAAAGAAATGATTGAAAAGCTTAAAGGTGAGAAAACTGAAAAAACTGAAGCTGGAAAGGCTTAATAGTTTGGTTCAATGAGTTTTTTTGAATATGAAATGGATGTAATAGTCGAGTATAGATAAAGAAGGTGATAGATATATGAGATACGATAAATTTACACAGCGTTCACAGGATGCGATTCAGTATGCCTCCGAGATGGCGCAGTCGAATTCCAACAGCCAGATAGAGGTGCTGCATCTTCTGGCGGCGCTTCTGTCGCAGGAGGACAGCTTTGTCTCGGCGATTCTGGAGAAGGCGGATTATGATGTTCGCGAATTAAAGGAAAAGGTCAAGGATCAGATTGATCTTTTACCCAAAGCCTATTCGGAAGCATCCCAGCTTTATGCCTCGCCGGAATTGCAGAAAGTGCTGAATCATTCTTTTAAAGAAGCAAATAATTTCAAGGATGAGTATGTTTCCACCGAACATCTGCTTTTGGCGATGATCGAGGTGGACCGTACCAAGGTGCATGAGATATTCGAGCAGTTCGATATCAAAAAGTCGAAAGTACTGGCGGCATTGGCAAAACTGCGCGGCCATCAGCGTGTAACCGATCCCGATCCGGAGTCGAAGTATCAGGTGCTGGAGAAATATTCACGTGATCTGACGGCACTGGCTTCGCGCGGCAAGCTCGATCCGGTGATCGGCCGTGATGACGAGATCAGGCGTGTGATGAAGGTGCTCTCGCGTCGCACGAAGAATAATCCTGTGTTGATCGGCGATCCGGGTGTTGGTAAAACTGCGATTGCAGAGGGGCTGGCATTGAAGATTTCGAAAGGTGATGTGCCGGAATCATTGAAGGACAGAAGAGTGGTCGCATTAGACCTGGGATCGCTTTTGGCAGGCTCCAAATTCCGCGGTGAATTCGAGGAAAGACTGAAGGCGATTTTAAAAGAGGTCGAAAGTTCTGAGGGTAGAATACTCTTATTTATAGACGAGATGCATACGCTTGTTGGCGCAGGCGCTGTGGGCGAGGGGGCGATGGACGCCTCCAATATGCTCAAGCCGGCGCTTTCAAGGGGAGAGTTGCACTGTATCGGTGCGACAACAGTCGATGAGTACAGGAAGCATATCGAAAAGGATGCCGCGCTCGAGAGGCGTTTTGCGCCTGTTATGATCGAGGAGCCCTCGGTTGAGGATACTGTCTCGATTCTGCGAGGCCTAAAAGAGCGTTACGAGATTCATCACGGTATAAGGATTTCCGATTCAGCGATCGTCGCGGCGGCGTCATTATCGGAGCGGTATATTCAGGATCGTTTCCTGCCGGATAAGGCAATCGATTTGATCGATGAGGCGGCGGCTAATCTGAGAATCGAGATCGATTCGATGCCGACCGAACTGGATCAGATCGAAAAGAGGATTCGTCAACTCGAGGTCGAGAAAGAGGGTGTCAAGAAGGAAAAGGACGCTGCCCAGAGGCTCAAGCCGATAGAAGAGGAGCTTGCCGATCTGTACAGTCAGCGGAGCAAATTGACCGAGCAGTGGCAGAAAGAGAAGAAGGCGGTCGAGACTATTCAGGGACTTAAATCAAATATAGAAGAGATGCGTCTCAAGGCAGATAAGGCAGAGCGTGAGGCCGATTTCGAGGAAGCGGCCAGGCTTCGTTATGGAGAAATAGCTCGATTGGAGAAATTGCTTTCGGCCGAACAGGAAAGACTGAAAGAGATTCAGAGCAAGGTCAAACTGTTGAAAGAGGAGATCGATGAGGAGGACATTGCTGATGTTATCTCGAAGTGGACCGGAATTCCGGTTGCGCGTTTGACAGAAAGCGAGGCCGAGAAGCTATTGATGCTCGAGGATAATCTGCACAAACGAATTGTCGGTCAGGATATCGCTGTTAAGTCGGTATCCGAGATTATCAGATCATCGCGGGCAGGCATGACCGATCCCAAGCGTCCGCTTGGCTCGTTTATCTTTATGGGTCCGACCGGTGTCGGCAAGACCGAGCTGGCACGGGCTCTGGCCGAGCTATTATGGGGCGATGAGGATGCCATGATCCGGATTGATATGTCCGAGTACATGGAGAAATTCTCGGTTTCGCGCCTGATCGGCGCGCCTCCGGGATATATCGGCTACGACGAGGGCGGACAGCTTACGGAGTCTGTGAGACGCAAGCCTTATTCGGTTGTGCTTCTGGATGAAATCGAGAAAGCGCATCCCGAGGTCTTCAACATTCTCCTGCAGGTTCTGGAGGATGGCCGTCTGACCGATAATCAGGGACGTATGGTCTCATTCAAGAATGTAATAATGATTATGACCTCGAATCTGGGCGCTTCGGAGATAATGGAGATGTCAAAGGAGATCGAGTCGGTCGGATTTGATGTTGTCTATTCACGCATGAAACAGCAGGCTATCGATCTTCTGGAAAAAAACTTGCGGCCGGAGTTCTTAAACAGAATCGATGAGATACTGGTATTCGAGCCGTTAAGCAGGGACCATCTGAAGCAGATAGTCAAACTTCAGTTCGAAATAATCCGGAAGCGACTGCAGGATCAGAAGATCGACGCAGAACTTACCGATAAGGCGGTAGATTATCTGGGCGAGGCCGGGTACGATCCCTCGTATGGCGCCAGACCGTTAAGACGGCTTCTGCACAGAGAGGTGGTTAATCATATATCCAAAGAGATTATCAAAGGCAATTTGAAAGCCGGTGATAAGATATTGATTGATGCCTCTGGGGATGGTTTGATCTTTAGAGATGGGAATTAATTAAAGTGGTCATTCTTAGCGCAGCGAAGAATCTTTTTGATTCGAGAGAGGTTATTCAAGTGCGCAGTCAGGAATTCCTGCCGCCGCTGATAAATCTCGCAGAGATTTGAGCTGAAAAGTCTTTAACCAGATGGTTGACTGCAGGGAATGGGTTCCCTGCGGCATGAAAACAAAAAGGCAGCTTTATAATAAAGCTGCCTTTTAATTTGTCGAAAGTAATTCTTATTTCTTTCGTCGCAGAATGCCGACTCCCGCCAGACCCAGGCCTATTAAAAGCAGGCTGGCAGGTTCGGGAACCGGAACAACCGCTCTTGCATCATCAGCAAACCTGCTGTCATCCAGTTTGACTTCCTCATCGCGGGAAAGCCCATTATCGATGTCGGAATCGGTATCACGATCGAAATCGATCGGGATATTCGATTCGGACAGATATCCATCAACATTATATGAGATCGTACCTTCAGTATTACTCTGATTTGATAGATCAGAAAAGCGCATTAATGATGACGGGGTCTGGATAGCCGGAAGGCTTCCGGCAAGCAAAAGCAGCAAAACTGCTGTTAGTAATATGGTAGCTCTCTTCATATTGCCCTCCAATTCAAAGATGCTATTACTCCGAAATTATAATATGCAATCTTTATGCCGAAATGTAAGTGTCTGTTTATCAATAGATTATGATTTTGTAGGAAATTGAAATTTTAGAAAATCGTAAGAAATACCGACAGAAGATGGATCTGAATATGGTATAAAATGGCCTTATTTATTGTCAGATATGTGCTTAAGTATATATTGCAATTTTGTCGGAATACTGGACAGTTTGGCATTCAGGATAACATTTATCTTGCATAAATCAAATATTTTTTGGATATTCCCTCAATCTCATTTTTTATTAATTGCAAGGGATTTGCGCGGATTTTTTGTTGAATTTGACGGTCCATGATTGTAGCTTTAATAAGGGAGGATATGCGATGTCATCGATTGAACAGATAGTTGATCGTCAAATTCGAAAGTGGGAGCTGCTTCGGGAAAGGAGTGAGAATGGCGAGATCGAGCGTGAATTTCCTCCGCCCATTATCACTGTCTCACGCAAGCGGGGCAGTCGGGGAAGCTACCTGGCTCGCCGCCTTGCTGAAGAACTCGAATATCAGTTGATGCATAAGGAGATTATAGATCATATAGTCAACTCCTCCGGAATGCGCAGGAGACTGATCGAATCACTTGACGAAAAGTACCGTAATCAGATCGAACTATGGCTGGAAGGAATTTTCAAGGGGCCGTATTCGGACTCCTCTGATTATTTCAAGCATCTCTACCGCGCGATTATAACACTATCTCGTCTGGGAGGTGTAGTTGTCGTGGGACGAGGATCCAATTTCATATTGACTATTCAGACCGGCTTTCACATGCGCGTGGTGGCCTCCAGCGCGATTCGTGAGCAGAATCTGATGAAGTACGAAAGGCTTTCGCAGGAGGAAGCGCGCAGGCAAATTGAGATTTCCGACAATGAGCGAAGAGATTTTATCAAACATAATTTCAAGCGTGATATAGATGATCCGGAGTATTATGATCTGATCTTCAGCACGAATTATATTGACATTGAGGATGCAGTTGTTTTCATGAGAAAAGCGATTAACGCCAAATTTACGAAACAAAAATACCTGGCTGATTAATATATGCCCCAGTCACAAACTCAGGATCAGGAGCAGCAGAACAATCAGCTCCTGACGCCATCATTCAAGATTTTAGTAGACGGCCAGCCTCTGGATGCGAGGATCGAATCCAGGGTGCTATTTATCAAGGCCGAAAGCAATCTCGAGATACTTGATATGTTCGAGATACGCTTTTTTGACTACGATCTGGAGCTGGTGAATTCGGATGATCTGGCTATCGGTAAGTCGATCGAAATAAAGCTGGGTTATCAGGAGAGCCAGTTGACCACCATAGCCGACTGCGAGATTGTCTCCTGGGAGCCGGAGTATCCGCCCGGAGGCGCGGCCTATCTGACGATTCGCGGATACGATAAATCGTTCCGTCTATCGCGCGAAAAGAAGAGCCGGTCATTCGTGGAGATGAAGGATTCGGATATTGCCAACCAGATCGCGCGTGAGATGGGCTTAACTCCGAATGTGGATGCCACCACCGAGGTTCATCCCTATGTCTTCCAGCGCAACCAGGCCAATCTGGAATTTCTGCTGGAGCGGGCGCAGAGGATAATGTATGAGATGTATATCGACGGCAATGATCTTTATTTCCGGCGGCCTCAATCCGATCAGTCCGAGCGGGTGTTGCTTAAATGGGGTGAATCGCTGGGATCATTTTCACCTCGGCTGTCATCGTTCAATCAGGTTTCGGAGGTTGTGGTCAGGGGCTGGGATCCCAAGTCCAAGAAGGAGATTGTGGGACGCGCAGGAGGGGGCGATGAACACACCACGCTGGGAGGCGCCCAGACCGCTACCCAGATTGCAGAGGCGGCGCATGGATCTACCAAGAGCTTCAAGGTCAACAAGCCGATTCACAGCCAGGCTGAGGCGGACTCATTGGCAAAAGCGCATTTCAACAAGCTTTCGATGAGCTTTATCACCGGCGAGGGAAAAGCTCTGGGTGACCCGGAAATCAAAGCCGGGACGGTAATCGATATAGAGGGACTGGGAGATAAATTCTCGGGTCCGTATTATGTGATTCGGGCCACTCATATTTTCTCGGCCTCGGGTTATTCCACGAAATTCGAGGTCAAGAAAAATTCGCTGGGACGTCCTCCGACCCCGCCCGAAGAGCAGGCCGAAGAAGAACAGGAACAGAACCAGCATTACCTGGATGTCACCCTGCAGGATTCGGCCGAGGAACCGGTGGCGGGCATGGAATATGTGATTATCGCTCCGGACGGCACACGTTACACCGGTTCGGTCGGCAGTGACGGCAAGATTCACAAGGACAATCTTCCCGAGGGCGAATGCCAGATTATCTTCAAGCAGCTTACCAACGCCCATTGGGAGGT
>WJIM01000294.1 GCA_014730285.1 Candidatus Zixiibacteriota bacterium | reverse complement strand
GCTTTCGGGTGTGCTGAAAAGGGTAGCAATCAAATTATCCAAGGTTTGCAATGACCTGAGATTACTATCTTCCGGCCCGCGCGCCGGAATCGGCGAGATCAACCTCCCACCGCGCCAGCCGGGATCATCGATTATGCCCGGCAAAGTCAATCCGGTAATTCCCGAGGTCGTAAACCAGGTCTGTTTCCAGGTAATCGGCAACGACGTCACTGTCACACTTGCCGCCGAGGGCGGTCAACTCGAGCTTAACGTATTCGAGCCAATCCTCGGCTTCAACATCTTCCAGTCGATCGAGATGCTGGAACGAGCCTGCACGGTCCTTCGTGAGCGCTGTATTGTCGGGATAACGGCCAACCGCGAAAGATGCCAGGAGCTTGTGGAGAACTCGGTCAGCCTTGTCACCGCTCTGGCGCCGTTTATGGGACACGAGGATGCCGCTACAATAGCCAAAAAAGCTCTGGAGACAGGTCGTCCGGTTCGTCAACTTGCACTTGAAAGCGGTTTGATTGACGAGGAAACTTTGAACGAGATACTGGATCCGCACAAAATGACCCATCCCCGTTCAATAACGGGCTATGGCAAAATTTAAAATGGCTCAATAACCGCAATTGCACATGATATTATGGTAGATTAGATTTTTCTAAAATCACCCCTATAATAAAAATATTGCAAACCGGGGGTGATTTTTCTATCGTATTTCCCCCAAAGTACCAAAAGGTCTTCAGACCTGATTTTACAAACGGAAGTATACATACCGAATTACTAACATACAATAGAGCCTTGCTCTATATATACAGGAGGCATTGGAAGCTATGGGAAGCAAAAGGATTGCTGTATGTCTTGTGATTTTAATCACAATTTTCTGCCTGCCGGCACTCGCTCCGGCGGCAACTGTAATAGATCATCTCCCCTATCATATTCATGATGTCAGTAACCGCAATTATATACTCGAAGGTAATTTATCGTCATCAACGAATGGAATTCGAATTGGCGATAACGTTCACGATATCGTGCTCAACTTGAACGGCAAAACTCTCACATTCGGCACCGGCGGTGGTGACGATAATTATGGTATCGCTTTTTACTGGAACGCCTACGATGTCGAAATAAAAAACGGCTCCGTCTTACACGCGCCCGGCTATAATGCCGACAATGCCTACGACAACAACTGCATCTTCATCGGTAACTCTCACGATCTTCTATTGAATAATATCAATGCCACAATTGACGGTGTTGACGGCAAGTGCGTCAAGAATAACGGTACTACTTACAATCTTGAAATCTCAGGCGGAACTTACAAGAGCAATTCAACTGCCTTCACCAGCCGCTGTAACACAACCGGCGCGGTTATCTGGTTTCTGGCACAGAAGCAGTTATACTTAGAAGACGATTATCATCTAAAAATACATGATATCAGCATTTCCAACGGCCCTCACACGGGCATATCGATAAATAAAAGCGATCCGCGCTGCCTTGCATTTATCCACGACAACTACATCACCACCGACGCTGTTAATGAGCTTTATCCCGAATCCGACGGCAACACCTGCCATTCATCCGGCAATGCTTATGGAATCTCCATCTACGGCCTGCAAGGCGGTTCAAAGATATACAATAACATCATCAGAAGCGGAAGCAGCCGCGAAGGCAGCCAGGGCATTCTCCTTCAGGACTGCAAAGGCACCGCTGAAAAGCCAGTGGAGATATACGGTAACGACATTCTGGTCTCCAGCGGGCCTACCTTCATTCATTCCGAAGGTAAGGTCTCGGCTCTGTATTGGCGCTATGTGCCCGGTGAGTCCGGGACGGGCAACCGGTACAACCATATTTATGATAACATTTTCAAGGTCAAGGTAGACACATATTCATCCACCTCGCACATAGGCAGCCAGGCGGAAGCGGTTTCGATCTTTTTCTATGGAAATACTTCCGATAATATCTTCGAAAAAAATCATGTCGAGGTTATTCCCGGAAGTTCCAGCGGTTTCATGGAGGTCGCAGCCATCGGATTCGGAATCGAAGACACTACCATGCAGGGCAGCGAGAATATAAAGAATAACATTTTCAGGTACAACCATTACAAGGCCCCCAGAAATCCGGTGGCATTCGGCAACAGCCGAGGGGTTCCGGGAAATAATATCGTGCTGTATAAGGACACTATCGATTGCAGCCATACCGGCCCGGACAGCACGACTATAGTATTCGACGTCACCGGAGCATACCGCGACCATTCCACAGGAAATCGGCTTCGCAACTGTGTCTTTCTTAACCAGGCTTCCGATGATGACGTCGTTTTCTCCTTCCAGGCCTACAGCGATATGGACAGCCTGGGGCAGGATGTGACCTTCGAACGCAATATGAATGTCTGGGTCAAGGGATACAACAATAAACCGGTTACCAATGCCGAAGTGTTTGTTATAAACAATTATGGCGATACCGTATTGACAGGCGCCACCAATCAGGGCGGACTTATTGGAGGAGTGGTTACATACAAATACCTCTGCAAGGATCCTGTGCCCAACGACGATGTAATCCTGAAGGATTCCCTTGGCTTTAATAATTTCCATATCATCGCTAAAAAGCAGTCCGACAATAATGACAAATATTGCAGTATCAACTGCACTATGGCCGCCGATACTGTGGCGCTCTGGAATACATACGGCGACGGGATCTGGGGCGCAGGCGGTGATGACGCCTGTGCTATCCCGCCCACCATGCCAACATCCGTTTATCCGATTAACGGCGCACGGGCAGGGCTTAAGCCGACATTCATCGTAAATAATTCCAATCCCGGTGAATGCGATAACGGCTTGATCTACCATTTCCGAATAGCCTCTGATCCCGATATGGAAAATATAATCGGCGAAAGCGGCCCGGTTAGCGAGGAATCATTCAGGACATCCTATACTTATCCGGCATATCTCCAGAGCGAGGCCACATATACCTGGCAGGCACGCTCCTATAACGGATCGGTTTATTCAGCCTGGACCGAGCCGGAATCTTTCATCGCGAGCCCGGCTGGATGCGGTGATGTTAATAATGACGACAATATCAATGTGTCGGATATAATCTATCTGATAAACTATATCTTCAACGGCGGAGATGCACCCAATCCATTTGAAATCGGCGATGTGAACTGCAACGGCAGTATAAACGTAACAGATGTCGTCTACATGACCAATTACATATTTATGCAAGGCCCGGCACCATGCGACCCGAATTTGGACGGCCAGCCTGACTGCTGATTAATGAAACAATACTACTAATGCAGGATACGGCGCTTGCAAGAGCGCCGTATTTTTTTCGACCCGTTCTTCATGTATTGGGCTGCCAACATTCAAGAGCCAATTCGCTTATTGAACTGGATCGATGCAGATTAATCTTGACCGTATCGAAAAATGGAGTAAATTAGTTTATGTACTACCGTCATTAATGATAACCGAGATAAAAGCTAAGGTCAGGCACACGACTCCGTTTTTTCTGACCGCTACGTTTGAGCATTAAGACCCGGCACCGGGTACCCACAGGGAGGAATTATGTTAAAAGCAAGATTCTCAATTTATATTCTAAACACAATTTTCGCTTTTATCCTGCTATTCAGTATTCTGCCCCAGAGGCTGCCAGCGGCGGGATCGGGCGAATTCCGGATTGTGAATTACGATGACAATTTACGGGTAATAAACGCCAAATTGCAGAGTTCAATTTACTCTGAGCTCAAATCGGGATCGGGCTTTGTCTCAATGAGCTTCCCGCTCTCTCCGCAGAAATCTGTCTCACTCCAGCTCGATGAATTCGAAATAACATCACATGAAACGAAATTCGTAATCGGAAGCCGATCTGGCGATATCGAAACCGCCCTTCCCGATGTTATTTTGATGCGCGGTAATATTGCCGGACAGGCCAATTCCTCGGCTTACATAGCTCTCAGCAGCTCCGGTCTGGGCAATGGCCTGGTCACACTTGAAACCGGAGAAACATATATTCTCGCCAAGACTCCGGAAGAATCGGCCAAAGGCTGGAATGGCAATTTTACGATCCACAGGCATGCGGGTGATATTGGACTACCCGAGGGCGTTGAATTTTGCAGGACATTATACCCTCCCGGTTATGAACCGCCGGAGCATCAGAAGGACGGTAGAATCTTTGCCGACGGCCCAAATCTTGTGAAGCTGGCCCTTGATGCCGATCACTATTACTATGACATTTTCGGAAGCGTGGGTGAGGCGCAGGCTTATGTTATGATGGTCTTTGGCGCAATTGCGGATATCTATGAACGCGATCTGGATATACGTCTGATGCTGGACTATTTCCGAATCTGGCCCGATGGCGATGAACCGTTTTCGGCCGACGATCTTTATGGCTTCGCGGAATATTGGCATAATAACGAGGAAGTCTGGAACTACCATGCAGTACACATGCTAAGCGGCCGCAGAAATCTGGATTACGGCGGAGTTGGTTATGTATACAACCTGTGCGACGGCTATTGGGCCTTCAGCATAGGCGCCTATCTGAATGGCAGCTTTGCAGATCCTCTCGGAGGTCCCGCCATCGGCAACTGGGACATAGTGGTTTCCGCTCATGAAATAGGCCATAATGCCGGTGCACATCATACCCACGATCAAAATCCTCCGGTCGATCAATGCCCTGACGGTATACAGACCAGAAGTACGATAATGAGTTACTGCCACACTTTGGTCGGCGGTTTATCCAATACCGAACTCCGGTTTCACAGCGTAATCCAGGATGAAATCAGGGACGCCATGCTGGCAACCTCCTGCCCGGATATGGATTGCAACGGCAACGGCATCGCCGATGCCAGCGATATCGCAACCGGCTTCAGCGACGATGTCAACGCCAATGGTATCCCCGACGAATGCGAGGATTGTAATGCCAATGACATCCTCGATCCCGCAGATATTGCCGAAGGGGAGACGGACATAAACGGCAACGGTATTCCAGATGTCTGCGAAACAGACTGCAACAGCAATATGCTTCCGGACACATGGGAAATCTGGCACGGTTATGAACCGGATCTAAACGGCAATTTTGTGATCGATCAGTGCGAGCCGGATTGTAATTCCAACGGTACCCCGGATTTCGAGGAGATAGAAAACGGCCTGGTCGATGATTACGATAGAAACAATGTCCCTGATGAGTGCCAGGATTGCAATGGCAATTTTATCAGCGACTGGATTGACCTGGGACATCAGGGAAATATTTTCGTGGCCGACCTGGGAGGATTCATCAGGGAGTTCAACGGCGTAAGCGGTTACCCTGTTGCGAATTATACATCCTCTCATATAAGTCAGCCCTATGACATAATCGCCGGGCCGGACAGGAAGATGTATGTGGCGGATGTCGGTACGGACTTTATCGTGAAAATCGATCCGGAGACCGGTTCTATTACGAGTTTTGCTCAGCAATTGGACAATCCATCCTCGCTTGCGTTCGGGCTGGACGGTGATATTTACGTAACCTGCCAGGGCACAAACACGGTCACGCTGGTCGATGGAGCCAGCGGCTCTGTCCTCGGCAATTTCGTTGATCCGGGAGAAGGCGGGCTGAATAATCCCTACGGAATAACATTTGGCCCTAATGGCAGTATATTCGTTACCAACGGAGATAATTCGGTTCTTGAATTCTCCGGAAGTGACGGATCATTCGTGGGCGCCTTCGTCTCACCCGGCAGCGGAGGACTCTCGAGCCCGCGCGGTCTGACCTTCAATTATGAGGGTGATCTACTGGTGGCAAGCCACGGCACCAATCAGATTTTGAAATATGATGGAAGCACGGGTGATTTTATCGAATCATTTACCTCGGCTGCCATTAATCAGGTATGGGCCCTGAGGCTTGGCTCTAACGGCCACACATTTGCCTCCGAACATGATGACACCCCGGCGCCCTATATTTACGATATTTTCGAAGACGGGCTCTTTTATATGAGTTATATCCGCGGCAGCAACAACGGCTTGAGCAGCCCAACCGGCTTTGCCTTCGTGCCTCCTCATCCCGATGACTGCAATCAAAATAACATCCTGGATGAATGCGATATTGCCTCGGGAATACTGACCGACGCCGATCAGAATAACATACCCGATGAGTGCGAGATCGGGGATTCCGACGGTGACGGCTATGTTGACGGCGTGGACAATTGCCCAGCTCTATCGAATCCTTCTCAGCATGACAGAGACAAAGACGGGATTGGCGATGCCTGCGATAACTGTGCGTTTGTCTCCAATCAGGATCAAATCGACAACGACGGCGATAATGTCGGGGATATCTGTGATAACTGCCAATCCGAAAGCAATCCGGAACAGGCTGATGGCGATAACGACTTTATAGGAGATGCCTGTGATGACTGCACGGACAGTGATGATGACGGCTATGGTGATCCCGGCTATCCCGGGAATGTCTGCCCCGATGACAATTGCCCCACCGTTTACAATCCCGGCCAGCAGGATAACGATGGTGATGGAATCGGGGACGCCTGTAACTATCTGTTATTTGCTTATGATACGGTGCAGACCGGATGCACCCGCCTTATTGTAAGCAATAACGGCAATGTTGGCGATGATGGAAATATGTCGGCTGAAAATGCGGGCGGCGCCAATCTGGATTATGCCGAATTCGGCGATTGCGATATTTACGCCCGGCGCTATCTCTTCACCGGCTCTCCCGTAATCGCTTATCCGAATTCCGGCCCCGGTTATGCCGATCATGCCATGTATGATGAGAAACAACGATCCCTGAGAATCGCCCTCGACGGCCATACGATGCAGCCCACTGTAACCGAAAATGGTTATGATATTTTCAAGAGCGGAACCTTCTGTACCTCCGATTACGATCTGGGAATAGACAGAACTTATTATGCTCCCAAATCAACCGATTCCTGCAATTTCATTATCCAATGCACCAGGGTTTATTCCTATGATGGAAACAGCCACTCGAATCTGATAATCGGTGAGGTCATAGACTGGGATATACATTCGGATGCCGGATCCGAAAACAGCTACGGCAAAGATGAAAGTAGAAAACTCATTTATCAGCAGGGAAACGAATTCGAGGATGAGCCGGATGAATGTCAGGATAATGACAGGCGATTCGGCGGCCTGGCGCTGATCGGATCGTATCTCAATGACCCTGAAAATCTGGATACTGTCAGTATGCCGGCGGGTGGAAGGCCCGTACTGGCACAGGATTATGTCTGGCCCAACCAGGGATTTGTTCCGGAAGAGCTATATAGCTTAATGCAGGTTTCCGGATTTCCAACAACATCATCCGTAGCGGATTTAATCTCACTGATGTCTTATTTCAACGGTTACACATTGAATGCGGGCGACACACTCTACATCTATTCCGTCCTGGCAACAATACAGAATGGTACTATTGCAGACCTGCAGAATTCGGTAGACAAAGCAAAGGCCTGGTTCAAATACAATATTATGGGAGGCGGATTTATTATCGGCGATGCCAACGGCGATGAGACAGTCAATATAAGCGATGCCGTACACATCATCAATTATATCTTTATCGGAGGTGAGCCGCCCACTCCTCTTGAATCCGGCGATTGCAATTGCGACTCTGCTGTTAATATCAGTGACGCGGTTTGGATCATAAACTATGTCTTCATTGGCGGAGCCGAGCCGGGAGATTGCTGATTAAGATAGAATAAAGCCGGAAAAAGGGCGCGTCTAAGATGCGCCCTTTTCGTTTATTTAAATTAACTTGCGATTTTGATTACAAAATGATTAATATGATTCATAACCTTACCCCGTGGAGATGACTAATGTTAAAAGGCATACATTTTTTGCTGACCTACCTTTGTACTTACGAATGCGATCACTGTTTTTTGTTTTGCGGACCGCATGAAAAGGGCACGTTTACATTAAGGAATGTGGAAGATGTTTTAAGACAGG
>WJIM01000035.1 GCA_014730285.1 Candidatus Zixiibacteriota bacterium | reverse complement strand
GAGCATTTTGCTCTGACGGAATCGTGCCACCCCGATTATATTCTGGAACAAAATCGCCACACGGTTGGTGCCGTTGGCAACATTAGCGGGCAGTCCCAGGAAAATCAGTATCGGAAGTGTGATCAACGAGCCGCTTCCGGCCAGGATGTTTATGAAACCACAGGCAAAACCGCCCGCGATCAGAAGAGGATAAAAATACCAATCCATTCACTCTCCCATACAGGAAATTAAGAGGCAGTATAATTGCAACAAAAGCTTTCTGTCAACTTATTTGTGGATGGGTTTATTTTTTGGGGGTGCGGTAGATCATACCGGCAATAAACACGCCCAGCGCAGCCATGAGTAAAATTATAAAAAGCGCCTTGAAAATGCCGCTCACACCTTCAATAACCCCGCCGAAACCGATTACGGCGGATGCAATGGAAAACATAAAAAGAAGTACAGCCCATGAAACCATGGTTTATTAAAATCCCTCAATAAAGTTAAACAAAACTGATCAGGCTTTCGGAGGTCTTTTAAAGAGCGCTAGTATCAGGCTGATTACGAATATGACAATGAAGATAAAGAACAGTATCTTTGCAATGCCCGCAGCAGCCGCGGCAATACCCGTGAAACCGAATATCGCGGCTATTAGCGCTACCACAAAGAATATTATTGCCCAGGTTAACATAAAATTTCCCTCCTTTGGATTAATACATTACAAAATCTATAACAAGTTGAAAGCATCCGATGTTCGGTAATTCTGAACCGGGCAAATAATCATTCGGGCATACATCATTTTAATTGAAATATTTCTCAAAAACTATTTTATTATTAATATCAGCGTCCACCGTGATCAATGGAGAAAAATAATGCTTGAAACCATAAATCCTCTTTTCAAGATACAGATCAATTACTGGCGCAATGCTGTTCGTCCCGGTTTGATCGAAGCTCTGGAGGCGGTGCCGGATGATAAGCTGGACTGGATACCGGCCGAGGGTATGATACCGCTTGGTATGATTTTTCTGCATATTGCAGAAACCTCGGACTGGTGGTATGATGATATAATAAAGGGCGAGGCCTCGACCGAACTGGCCTTCCTCGACAAACAATGCCCCTCCAGGGATAAAATCGCCGAGTATATGGAAAAACATTGGGAGAGGCTGGAGAAATTTTTTGCAGAGGATGAGGGGGCTATGAAAACTGTCTATGAGCGCGAGGGGGATAGCTGGAAAATATCCAAAAGCGGCTACTGGATTTTCATGCATCTGTTCGAGCATGATATTCATCATAGAAGCCAGATCCATCACTATCTGAGGATACTGGGAATTTCACCGCCCAGGCTGTAGATGAAGAAAAGGACTGCATGGACGACGAAGCTGACATCGAAAAACAGGCTGAAATCGAGCATCCAGCACCAATAGCGCCGGAGGAACGAATATCCTCCATGGATATTCTGCGCGGAGTGGCAGTACTAGGAATACTCGCAATGAATATCTATTCCTTCGGCCTTCCGGCTTCGGCCTACGCCAATCCCTTTGCATACGGCGGTACTGATTCAATAAATATCGGCACATGGTTTATTACCCATACTCTTTTCGCACTGAAATTCATGTCTATTTTCTCCATGCTGTTCGGGGCCGGACTTATGGTTATGTATCAGCGCTTTCAGGAGTCGGGACGTCCTCTTAAAAAAATATACTACCGCAGAATCAGGTGGTTGATACTGTTTGGGTTTATTCATGCATTTCTAATCTGGAACGGCGATATTTTATTTCTATACGGCATCTGTGGATTGGTGCTCTTCGTATTCCGAAAATTCTCAGTGAAAACATTGATTCTCGATTCAGCGTTAGCCCTCGGAATAGGGCTCCTGATTTTGATCGGCGTGGGCGCATTTTTCAATTATGCCGCTGGTTCAGAGGAAAGGATCGAAGAGGCTAAACTGGCGGGAGAAGAACCTTCCGAAACCGATATCGAACTCAGGAACATGATGGAAGAGCAGGAGGAGATGTTCCAGCCTTCTACCGAGAGTATCCGGGAAGAAATTGACGATTATCGTGATGGAATCGGTTCCATCATGGCCACTCGGGCGGGCCGTGCAGCCATGATGAACTCGAGCAGCCTTCTATTCTTTGGGATCTGGCGCGCGGGAAGTATGATGCTTTTGGGCATGGCGCTTTTTAAGCTGGGTGTATTTTCGGCCTCGCACTCAAGAAGATTTTATCTCTTGATGGTAGTTTTTGGCTATGGAATCGGAATACCGTTAGCCTGGTATGGCGGGCAGCAATTACTGGCCTATCACTATGATTACATCTACAAATTCGCTGGCGGCAAGTATTATAATTATATTGGAAGTATTCCGGTTGCTTTCGGGCATATCGGGATTGTCATGCTCTTCTGTAAATCGAGTCTGCTCCCAAAATTGAAGACTGCGCTTTCGTCGGTGGGACGCATGGCGCTTAGCAACTACCTAACTCACTCTATTGTCTTCACTCTAATCTTCTATGGCTACGGTCTGGGACTGTTTGCGAAGTTCGAACGTTTCGAACTGATGTTCTTCGTTTTGGGGATGTGGATTATCCAGCTTATAGTAAGCCCGCTCTGGCTGAAGCATTTCCGTTTCGGCCCGGCTGAATGGCTCTGGCGCTCGCTGACGTACAAGAAGAAACAGAAGATGCGGATGTAGCTCACCGTCTGTATTAAGTAGGGCATGATCCCTGTGGTCACGCCTATTCAACCTTTGGCAGGTTCGCAGAGAACCTGCCCTATACCCTTAATCCGTGTCCCGTGCCCGTGCACTGGCGGCCACCGCAATCGCCTTATGCGCCCAGATCGCCAGCTCATTGCAATTCTCGAGGATATCTGCAGGGACTTCATAATAATTCATGGTCTGCTTTTTGTTTTTGTACGGTTTAAACGGCTTCATGCCGAACTCCTCGAAGTCCTCGATATTGGTGCTGTCTACCTTGAAGTAAAGAGTATTGTCTGCAATAAGCGCAAAGAACAGCCCGCCGGAATATATTCCCACTCCGCCGAACATTTTGCGCGTTGTGATCTGCCCCACCCCCTGAAGCTGGTCCTTTACATATTGAATATAGCTGTCACTCACCGGCATAAAATCTCCCAGTCATGCTTTTTATGACATAAGCTAAAAATGCCGGAAGCTTTGTCAATCATCTGATAAAAAAGAGCCGCGGTAAATTAAATCCACGGCCCATTCTAAAAACCAAGCACCACACTCTACTTAGGAGTCTCCTCGGGCTTTTTAATCTCCTTTGAAATCTCAGCAATCTGGTCATACGGTATTGCCAGCCAGCTTTCCACCTGGGAAGCGCCATAACTCCGTGTAATCAAAGAAATTTTCGCAGCGGTACGTTCGTCAGGAGCTTCATAAATGTCCATGAAATCCCAGGTCCCCATGAGGGCGTAATGCGCAAGGAAATTGACTTCCGGGCACTGCTCCTTGATCTGATCCAGCCATTCCTGGTTGCATTTAGCCCGATCGGCGTGTTTAACCCCCACCTCAATCAGACTCGCTCTCTGTGGTGCAAGCTTGGTCATCAGAACAAAGGTCTTCATAATAACCTCCTGTTCTTACAACCAATATAATGCCAAATCGGGAAAATAAAACAAAAATCGGGAATGATGAGGATTTTGTTTCTATTTACAGATACGGGTCATAGCCGTATTTCATTGCGGTTATATATCTTACGAAAAAGCAAATTTTTTGGATCAGAAAATAAAAGCGCTTAATCCCAGGCCCACCCCAAAAGTATTTCCGGAGACAGACTCATCGGAATTTTCCGGACTTATATTCTCTATCAGATAGAAGATCTCACCTGTCAGACCGACATTTTTAGCGACCATGTAAGTCGTCCCGCCGGTAAAACGCAGGGCTGTTTCTGTGTACTGATCGGTTTCCTTGCCGTAGATAAAACTCATAGAGACAAATGGAAATACTACGCTTTCCTCCCCTCCGAAGAAATAGGCAGCGATGGGGCCGGCGCCGTAAAATGTGTCGGAATCGTCCTCTGTCGATTGACGTCGAAACATCACCTGCCCGCCGACTGCGACATTGGGGAGGGCGAAATACATAAATGTCGGATTGAAGGTAAAGATACTTACCCGTTCATCGGCGCGCGCATCCCCGCCCACACTTACAAAACCGGCGCTGCCGCCCGCCAGGATGCTGCCCTTGTCGATCGCGTAGGACGGCTTGTCGTCATCCTGTGCTGACAAAGACAGTGTGAAAAGAAAAAGTGCGGATATTAGTATAAGAATGATTCGTTTCATCATCCCTCCGAATTTTACGTTCGTTATAAATCGATTTTGTATCAAAGGCTAATCCTGGAAATTCTGCGAGAGCTTTTTATTTATGCGTTTGGCCTTAATCCTCTGGGCCAGTGTATGCGAGATTATCGGCAATGCTATCGTAGCGTCGCAGTAACACTGCACAAAATCACCTTTACTGGTCTCCTTGCCCCAGGTCACCGCCTCTTCGAATGTGCACCCGGAAAGCCCGCCCCACTGCGGAGCATCGGCCGTGATCTGGATCGCATACTTATGCGGGTAATAGGTTTCATTGGTGCCCTGGCGTTGATGTGCTTTCGGACGGCCTGGTACCTTGCGGTCCTCATACAGGAGATCGCCGGTAACCGCAAAGAGCTGTATAAAATCTTTGGGTACCCCGCCGCCGATATAGACCACTCCGGTGTCCTTTACCTTCTCGCCCAGCTTCATGAATTCGATATAGTCCTTAACCCCGTCCAATGTCAGCTCGAAGCCCTTGCTCTTGGCAATCAGGGCGGCGTCGCCGTAGGGACTGTCGATAATAGCCGGGCAGAAAATCGGGACATTGGCCTCGTAAGCGGCAGT
>WJIM01000293.1 GCA_014730285.1 Candidatus Zixiibacteriota bacterium | reverse complement strand
TTCAAAGGGACTGTCGAATTCTCCTATCGAGCAGGAAGCGGCTATCACCACCGTCAGCTTGTCGTCATTATGCAGCGAGGGGATATCCTCGTTACGAAATATGCGCTCGTCGGTCCAGAGACGGGGATTGCCATGCCCTACGAAATTGACCAGAAGAGTGCCGTTGTTGACAGCCTCGATCAATTGGCGTTTTGCGCCCGGCTTTTCGCCCCTGGAATCGAGCTCATATTCGATCAAATAAATTTTATTTTTATCGTACCTGTCGGGCGAATATATATTGGCAAGGTTCTCGGCCTGAAGAGTATGGTCGGGCTCCTTATAGGCGGCGCCCGGCTTGTTTTCATCATCGGCCACGAAGGTCAGCCTGTTCTGCCAGCTTCCCTGATTTGCGCCCTGCTCATAAGTCGCCAGCTTGGCAATGAATTCTGTCACCTCCGCCGCCGTTCTAATCGGCCAGCGTCCGACAACCATGTCCGCCCCGCGGTCGGCAGGGTAACTTGAGTCCGAGTCGAGAAAGCCCTCATTGTCGAAAAGTATATAATTCTCGTCCGATACAGTTTGATCATCCTCGACCGCGAAAGGCGGGATAAAATTCTGCTTCCCGGAATTTGTGTAGTTCATGTAATCATAGGTGCCGTCCCCGCCCAGAACCACGAACGAGGGCGAAGGTTCGGGCCAGTTTTCGTAGGCATGATGAAGGAAATCCCGGATTGCCACAGGATCGAACATGCCGCCCGAGAACTGGGCATAGACATCCTCCACAGCCGCAAGATAGACCGAATAACCGTCGGACTCACGCAATGTCCTGTAAGCGCCGAATGAGGGCAGAAATTCCTCCGGGGAGACTACGATTAAATCATAACTCTGCCCAGGATTTATCAAATTGGCGACATCCATCGATTCTACATTCACTGGCTCTCCCAATGAGGCCTCCTCAGCCAGTGCGAATCTGTAAAATCCGCTCTGTGGCTGATCGTATTCGAACTTCATGCTCCTGGCAGGGCCGTCCTTGACCGCTCCGATTAAGAGCCTCTGGTTATATATATTAGAAGCCTCAACCAGAACATAAGCGCTGTCGGCCGTAATTGCGCTGACATTGTAATGATATATCCCCGGTGAGGCCTTGCCGTAGAAAGTCAGACTGCCGCCGCGATATTGGATACGTCTCTGATATTCCAGTTCCATATAGTCGAGAATATGATCGTTTCGGATATTATCGTTAATACTTATAATCAGCGAATTCAGGCCGCTCGAAAAAGCGTCTGACCAGAAAATCCCCTTTGTCATATAGGGACCGTCGACAACATGCGAGGAATCCGGGGTAAAACCATTAACCTCCACACTCGGCGATCTTCCCGCAACCTGTATGTCAAGACGGCTGAGGCCGATTCCGGTCAAATCATCGATATTGATGAATTGCTCAAAAACGCTGCCTTCACGCCAGTACCAGGTAAAATAATCGAAAATAATGCCGTTTATATCCGCCAGAAAATTATTCTGTTCATACCTTTTCTTATCAAGGAAACTAAAAACATCTTCCGCTTCAGAAGTTTTTGGGGTAACATTGACAGCTTCCATCCGAAGCGGATCGGAATCTCCGCCCGGTCCCAGCGAAAGAAAGACCGTTCCGAAGCGGGTGTAATTGTTATTCGTATATTTCAGTTCGGCTTCGGTTGTGTCATAGTAATAGTAGTTGGCCGCTGGTAGATAAAATGCGGCATAATCATTCTCGTCAAAACTGCCGTCATTCTCGCCGTCAATATAAACCGGTATTTCCTTGAGCTCCGGGTAGGGCCCGCCAATTTCGACATTCAAAGGTTTGCCCCCGGCCCAGAACAGACGGAATTCGCGCGGATCCAAAGATGAAGCCTCAATCCCGGCAGCATCCAGATCCTCTTGGCTGATCTTCTGAATACCGGTTTGACTGTAATCCAGCTTGACCCAGTTCTGGTATTTTTCGAAAATATTCTCCCGTGATTGAAGCGCAATATTTTCAGAACGCGCAATCTTTCTCCAGATGCGTGCCTGATCGTAATTCAGCAGAAGCCCCGAAAGTAAGTTCTCGAATGCGCCCTCATCGGTGAAGCCGAATGATTTATCAAAAGCATTGGATGTCATATTGAATCTAACTGAGACTGTGATTTCATTTAAAAGCCGAGCCTGACCGTTTTCGATTTTCAGGGGATAGATATTTATGCCCTGTGTATTCTGTGAGCGGATTTTTGCCTGAGGACGAATTTCGACCGGAGTGAAGATTATGCTTTTATCAGCGCTTGCATAGTCGACCGAAAATGGCGTCGACCAGTTTGTCGATACGATTTGATAATCGATTTGCGAGTCGAAAGGTGTACCAAGAATTATGGATTTAACGGGCAATGGTGATGATTCTTCGGAGCTCAAATTCTCGCAGCCCTTGATATGAAGGACCTTGCCGGCCGCCTTGCTGTCGTAAGACCAGGCGGTATCACCGACAGTGTATTTGAATACCAGCTCGTTATCGGTCTGACTGAGAATATCGACATCAGCATAGATTCCGCCTGCTGCGGATACTGTTCCAGCACATAGTACGAAAATAAGTGCAAAGCTGGAAATTACGATGCTGAGGTTAGCAATTCCTTTTGTCATTTGCCTTGAGAAAAATGGGCACAAAAAAACCGGAATTTTCCTATCCGGCCGTAGGCCGTATAGATCGTCAAAGGGGTATTTCAAAATGTGCGACTAATCCTTCTAAAAATCCAAAATTAGTAAAAACCCTTTAACGATTATTCTATACGACTCCTCTCCTTCACTTACTGAGTGAAATTTATCGGATAACTCCCGAGTTGTCAAGAAGTTTTAACTATTGATTAAAACCTCGAAACGCCTCATAGTTCCCAATTTATACGTATTTACAGCAATCTAACATTGCAAGAAAAGGGCCAAAAACCTGTGTTTTCGTACTGAATATGCATAACACAATGCATTTTAACAAATTAGAAGAGCCGCGACACCCATACAAATACGCAATAGCACAAAAAATGCTGATAACTATTGCATATTATGCAAATGTATATGCAGTCTTGTCAAAAAGGGCCTGCCTATTTCTCGCCCAGCTTCTCCTCCAGCTTGGCGATCGATTCGATTAAGCTGTCGACTTTGTTTTCGAGCGCTTCCAGATCGGATTTACGGGCCATACGCATACGGCTCATCTTATCCTCTACCTCGGCCGAGACCCTGTCTTTGAAGGTCTTGACATTTTCGTCAACCTTGTCCATCAGCTCGATAACCGCATCGGCACGTTCGCCCTTCTTGACTTCGCCCTTCTTGACCATCTCGTCGATCAGATGCTCCGCCTTCTCGCGGGTCATCTCGAACGCCCCC
>WJIM01000292.1 GCA_014730285.1 Candidatus Zixiibacteriota bacterium | reverse complement strand
TGAAAACATCTAAATTCCTCCTGCTTAAAGTAGGTTTGTTTAATTACTGACTTCACCCCTTAACGCAGGAAAACCGGATTAATCTTGTCAGGCTCTTTTCAAAAAAATATATCTTATTGTCTTTCAATAAAATACTGCCTCGATTACTGCAATAGAAAAATGAAGACTACTACAATCATTACAATATTGTCGCACCGAGACATTAAGGAGAAAATTGGACTGTTGTGTTTAGCCTTGACATGATCGAATAAAAAGACTATTATAAAATTAGTTTGATCACATCCATTGCGGCACGCCTGATTATTGGAAAAAAATGCATAGCATAAATTGCTTTTGATATAGGGAGGAATAATGAAAATTAATAGCAAGCACATCTTATCCTTAATAGTCACAATTGCCCTGCTGGCTTTATCAGCACCACACCTTGCAGCGGAACTGCCTGAGTTCACACCCGGGATTAGCTATGAAACATTTGGTGCAAGTTCATTGGAAGTGATTTTGGTCGACCTAGACGAAGACAATCATTTAGATCTGGCAGCATCGACTGGAAATAATGGCTACTCTTTATTTATTCTAATAAACAGAGGAAATGGGACATTTAAGCCACCAGAGAATTATTTTACGGGCGGAATGGTTTATTCAATTGCCGCCGCTGATTTGGACAGTGATGAGGACCTGGATTTGGTACTTCCAAACCTTAGTCAGGACTATACAACAGTTTTGTCTAACGACGGAAATGGAGCCTTCATGATTAAAGAAAGCTATCCGGTTGGAGTCCGTCCCACTGGAGTAGCGGCAGTAGACCTCAACGGGGATACCTATCCTGATCTGGCGATTGTTAATGACCAATCTGATAATATGTCAATTCTAATGAATAATGGGGATGGTACTTTTCAGGATACTGTCAACTACGCTACCGGGGATTACCCCGAGTCAATATCTGCTGTCGACCTGGATGGGGATAATGATTATGACCTGGCAGTACCCAATTTATGGACTGATAATGTCTCTGTATTTTTAAATAATGGTGACGGCACATTTCAGCCGGCAGTGCACTATGCAACAGGGCATTATTCGGAATTTGTTTTTTCCGCTGATTTCGATAATGATAATGATAATGATTTGGCAGTTTCAAACATATGGTACAATGATATCTCGATATTGCTTAATAATGGAAACGGGACCTTTGAACCAGCAACGAATTACGAAGTAGGCCGAGAACCCCTCTGCATTTATGGCGATGATCTAAATGCGGACGGTGATATCGATCTCGTAACGTCTAATGAATGGGATGATGGGATTTCTATTCTTGAAGGCAATGGTGACGGCACTTTTGCAGAACCCGTTGTCTACAGCACCCCTCCCAGGCCGCATTCCGTTTATGGCGGAGATATTGATAATGACGGTGACATTGATCTGGCAGTTGCCTTTGCTTATCCACATGAACATAGAGGCAGCGTTTTTATACTTCATAACCAACTAAATCCGAATCCGAGCATAATTTGCGGGGATGCCAATAATGACTCGAATGTTAATATCTCTGATGCCGTGCTGATTATTAATTACGTTTTCACAGGCGGTGCAGAGCCTCAGCCTTATCTGGCCGGGGATGTCAACTGCGACGCCGCTGCCAATGTCAGCGATGCGGTCTGGATCATAAATTACATCTTCATCGGCGGTAAAGAGCCCTGTGATGTGTATGGCGGGGAGAATCCGGATTGCTGATTTCGAGTTTTGCATGTGGCAAATTCTGCTAATTAATCTTCCTGGTTCTATCATGGATAGAAACTTTTAAGGTGCTATGCCAGATCAAATCTGGCATAGCACTTTCGCTTCAATCCATTGCTGGCGTTCGTCTTAGACCTGCCCATAAAATGATCTAACCGGTTAACTTCAGCATATAATTAACTTCGAATGAGAATAAACAGAACAAAGGTTGAACGAAAAACGTTATAAGTCTTATACGTTCATTCCTAAAAAGGAATTATTTTAGACAAAAAAACACAGATCCTGGTTGCTGCTCGGCCTTTGTTTTCTCAGTACGGCCTTAAGAAGACTACAACAGATGACATTGCGAGAAGAGCACATATATCGAAGGCAACAATCTATCGGTACTACAGCAACAAACAGGAAGTTTTCAATGATATTATTGACGGTCAGATAAAACAACTATTTGCGGCAATTTCCATTGCGGTAAATGACGAATCTTCTGCCGTCGGCAAGCTGCGAGCTTGTTTATTGAGCAGGATGCGCAGGTCGCGAGAGCTGGCAAGACTGCTTCAGATAAACAGAAAGGATTTTGGTGAGAACTGGCGGCAGGGAGCTGAATTTCAGGAACAGATATTGGATCGCGAAAAGAAAATCATAACGGACATCCTCGGATTCGGTGAGAGCTCCGGTGAACTACAGATAAAAAATGCGGAACTGACGGCGCATCTGATGGTGGTCTCAGTTCAGTCAATCGAATACAGTTGGATATTTGGAAGCCTCAATGTGGCACAATCGGTGTATGTTGATCACATTCTGAATGTGATCATTAATGGCATCAGGAAAAGGTGAATAATGAAGAAACTCTCAATCGGAATCATAGATCTCGTGGCCAAGGCGCCAACAAAAAATATGTGGGAACGAGTCATGGGAGCGAATTTCGCCAGTATAATGCCGCAGGTCATAGCAACCTGGTGTGAAGAAATGGGTCATTCGGTTACGCTTGTCACCTACACCGGGCGGGAAGATCTCCTGGCGGAATTGCCTGAAAATGTGGACTTAGTCTTCATTGCCTCTTTTACCGAAGCGGCCTTGCTTTCCTACGCTCTCAGCAATTTGTTTCGATCACGCGGCGCTGTTACTGCAATTGGCGGATCTCATGCTCGATGCTACCCTCAGGACGCTCAGAAATATTTCGACTATGTGCTGGGATTCACGGATAAATCACTGATTTATGATGTTGTTTCTGACTGTTCCCGTCATCGGCCTCTCGGTATGCATCTATCGGCTTCCGGGCATCCTGTCAATCTTCCCGGTGTGAGTGAGCGCTGGAAGTTTATTGAACAGACCACCCGCAAAGCGCCGTTTATCAAAATTGTCCCCCTTTTGGGGAGTCTTGGCTGCCCGTACACATGCGATTTCTGCATCGATTCATCAGTTCGCTATCAGCCAATGGAAGCTGATGCAATGAAGGAAGATTTGCGTTTTCTGCTGGGCAAATTCAAACGTCCCCGTGTAGCCTGGCATGATCCCAATTTTGGAGTCAGGTTCGACCGCTGTATGGACGCGATCGAGGACGCCGTGCCGCCCAACAGAATCGACTTCATAGCCGAATCCACTCTTTCCCTGCTTTCGGAATCCCGTGTGAAGCGGCTGAAGCGTAACGGTTTCAAAGCGCTGCTGCCGGGTATAGAATCATGGTTTGAGCTGGGAAAAAAATCCAGGACAGGCAGGATAATCGGGATGGAAAAGGTGAAGAAAGTATCTGAACACGTCAACATGATTCTAAAATATATCCCCTATGTGCAGACCAATCATATCGTAGGTCTTGACGGTGATGCGGGACCTGAGCCATTCGAACTTACAAAGCGATTCCTGGATCTCAGCCCGGGCGCTTTTCCTGCGTATTCATTACTTTCGGCATTTGGTCAGGCTGCTCCACTCAACCTCCAATTCCAGAGGGACAAGCGCGTGCTGCCGTTTCCTTTCCACGTGCTAAGCAATACACAGATGAACGTGAGGCCCAAAAACTACTCGTGGCCGGAATTCTATGACCGTTTGATCGGTCTTATTAGGTACTCCTTTTCTCCCCGAATGGTCCTGCGGCGCTTTATGGCAAACGGTGAAACAATCCCCAGAATACTTAACATTGTGCGGGCTATCTCATCGGAAGGCTCCGGCCGAATAAAGTACTTCAAAGAGATTCGAAAAAGACTGGATTCCGATATTCCCCTGCGAAGATTTTTCAATCAGGAGACGACTGAAATACCACAATTCCTTGTGCAGTCAATCCGCAAAGACCTTGGCGAATTCTGGGACTGGCTGCCTGCGGAAGCGCTGGTCCACGATCCCAATGCCTATCTCAGGTCGGAAAATCTAAAATGCTCCGCATGCAGTTAAAAGTTGATAGATTTTGCTTTTATACTAAGGGAGAATGTTGATGGGATTTCCGCTGTGATTGATTGTAAGGGAGTTGGGGAAGATCTTTCGAATTCGATTCTATACAGATATCTTTTTATTTGAGAATAATTCTCATATCATTATCGAATATACGATGGCCTGCCCGAATTATATCCTGGCAGGCCGCTAATAAAATCCTGCATCATCTACAACTTCGCTATCTTGCGCTTGGCGCCCTTGACATTCTTGGTGGCGTTACGTGTATCGAACACCAGGTTGGAATTCTCCACCACCCACTGATAATCATAGTCGGTATGA
>WJIM01000291.1 GCA_014730285.1 Candidatus Zixiibacteriota bacterium | reverse complement strand
GGTGGAACCTTAAATGCCGACGATACTCTCGAAATCTGCAAGGTCAAGACTATCAGTCTTACCGGTCAGGCCGGATTGAGAGAGCTGATGGATAAGGGTTTTGCCTTTATCGATAATTATGGACTTTGCACTGCCGAATTACCCTGCCAGGGAATCTGCGGTGATGCTAACGATGATCAAGCTGTTAACGTATCCGACGCGGTCTGGATCATTAACTACGTTTTCATCGGCGGCGGACAGCCTCTGCCGGTCCTCGCCTGCGGTGATGCCAATGGTGACGGCGCGGTTAACGTATCCGACGCGGTTTGGGTAATTAACTACGTCTTCATCGGCGGAGCGGCGCCCGGCGATTGCTCACCCGGATCATGGGACGGCAACGGCGGCGATTGCTGCGCATTTGAATAAAATGCTAGAATAGGCGGAATTACTTCCGCTTTAAATAAAACCGCGCTGCCCAAAAAGCAGCGCGGTTATTTTTTGCTTTACTATAAATTCCCAAATCCCTACATTCAATTAATCTCTTAGTCGGCATAATGATTTGCCGATGAAACATGCTTTTCAAACTCATGTTATAAGAGATTCAATCGATAATTGTATTAAAGGCAGATATGCTAATTTTGAGAAGACAGGGGATAAAATGAGTATTAAAATCGGGGTTTTGACCGGGGGAGGCGATTGTCCCGGGCTTAACGCCGTAGTCAGAAGCGTGGTGAAAACCGCTATACATGATTACGGTATGGAAGTTGTCGGCTTTATGGACGGCTATGAGGGATTGATAGAAAATCGTTACAGAGATTTGGACGACAAGGCGGTTTCAGGAATTTTGACCCGGGGCGGAACGATTCTGGGCACATCCAATAAGGCCGATCCATTTAACTTTCCCATCCTTGAAAACGAAAAATGGATTTATATAGATAGATCATCGCAGGCTGTTCGAAATTACGAACGTCTTGGCCTGGATGCACTTATAGCGATTGGCGGAGACGGCACAATGGCCGCAACGCACGGTTTGATGAACCTGGGCATCAAGGCGGTAGGAATCCCAAAAACCATTGACAACGACCTGTACGGTACCGATCAGACATTCGGCTTCGATTCGGCCCTGCAAACCGCCACGGATGCCGTTGATAAGATCCATACCACCGCGGAGGCGCATCACCGCGTCATGATCGTTGAAGTTATGGGGCGTTATGCGGGATGGCTGGCATTGGCCTCGGGAATGGCGGGAGGCGGCGATATTATCCTGATCCCGGAGCTGCCCTACGATTTGAATATTATCTGCGATAAAATCAAGGAAAGAAACCGCCGCGGCAAAGGATTCAGCATCATAGTGGTCGGCGAAGGTGCAAAACCTATTGGGGGCGATTTGGTTGTGCAGCAAAAAGTTGAAACGAGTCCGGATAAAATCAGGCTCGGCGGCATTGCCAATGTTCTCTCCAAGCAGATCGAATCGCTGATAAACATGGAAACACGTGTTACGATCCTGGGACATCTGCTTCGAGGCGGTATTCCCACTGCCTACGATCGGCTTCTGGCCACCCGTTTCGGAAACGAGGCCGTTAAGCTCGTAAATGGAAATCGCTACGGCCTGATGGTAGGCCTCAAGGGTCAGGACATAGAACCTGTCCCTATTGAAGAAGTTGCCGGAAAATACCGGCTGGTGCCCAGAGATTCAGCTTATATAAAAACAGCGCAATCCATAGGGATCAATTTCGGCACAGATATTTGATTTTTTTGGTAAGATTCGGTAGAAAATCAGGGGAAGAATGACAACCTGATCGATTTAACCCGGTTTATTTTAAAAAAATTAAATTTTTACATACTGGACATCGTGGTTGATATTAATCTGCAACAGGCGTAAAAATCCCCCAAATACCGCATTTTTCAGCCTTTTTTCAGCCCAAAATATGTTAAAAAATCTTGACATTCTTGAATTTAGGTATATAATGTATATGACAGTGCATGGATACTTATCAGTAGCTTTTTGTTCTTAACAGAATGATAAAAGTTGAGCACTTAGGATTTAGTTATCGTTAGAGTAAAGCAACAATGTGCAAGACCCCTTATCTATTGGGAGGAGTAGATAGGGCCCCGTACACACATGCCCACTTTAGCCATTTGGTTAACAGTGGACGCAAATTTCTCTTTATTTCTCAAAAGTAACCCGCCTTAAGCGAAAGGAGAGTCAATGCTTAAAGGTAACAAATTACTGCTGGCATTACTGCTGCCCGTATTCGTTCTGGCTTTCTGCCTCGCTGCTTTTGCCCTAGATGAAAGCGATTTCATCATTATTGACGGCGATCACTTTACGCCCGAAGAGTGGGCCGCAAAGCAGGATTATATGGCTAACAACAAGGCTTTGAAGACCGATGTCGAACAGCCTTTGGTAGCCGCTGCCCCCCGCGACGGCATGAACCCGAACGATCCGGCTCTCAAAACCAGTCCCAAAATTCAGAATGCGGTTGACAAGGCTGCCCCTGCAACCAATCTCTTGTTTGAGGACTTTGAGAGTGGAGTTGTACCCCCGACAGGGTGGACAGCAGACGTGACAAATGCAGGATTCACCTGGAAGAGTGCATCAAGCAGCCCCTACAATGGCACATATTACACCAACTGCGAATACGATCCCGCACTGGTCCCGCAGGACGAGTGGCTGATCAGCCCGGTTGTCGACCTGACCACCGGCGGATCAAGCTGGGTATTGGAATTCCATTGGCTGATGAGCTATTACTGGGGTGTCGATCCTAATGACAACTACGACCTCGAGGTCTGGATTTCCACCGACGGCGGTGCAAATTTCAACACCATGCTCTGGGATGAATCTCAGGCTGGTGAATTTACCAACTGGACCTGGTATGAAGTAACCATCGATCTTACAGCTTATCTGACCGAAACCAACGTTGCATTCGGTTTCCGTTATGTTGGAGTCGATGGCGCCGAGGGCGCATTTGACTATATCTCGGTCAATGACGATCCTCTTCCGAGCGGACGTTGCTGTTACGGCGATCCCGCCGCACCTTCCTGTGCCGACGAGACACAGGGTGACTGCACTTCCCGCCCGGACTTCATCTCCTGGGATGAAGGTCTTGATTGTACAAACAATCCCTGCCCGGTTGCAGGAGCTGGAGACGATTGCACCAATCCTCTAGTCGCAACATTCCCGGCCGATTTCGTATCAGATCAGTATGTAAATACGAACTATACCTGCGGTCGTGGAGATGCCTACAATGGCACAACCTGTATGGGATACTATGATGGCGGAGAAGACATCATTTATGAATTCACCGTCACAGAAGATGTCTTTGTCGATATCACTCTGGATCCCAAGGGCACGACCTACACCGGTTTTGCCGTTTCTACAGACTGCCCTCCGACTAACTGCCTGATTAATACCAGCAGCAGTTCCGGCAGTCCTTACGGCGTAACCAGCGCAGTGGTCCCTGCAGGAACCTATTACGTGATGGTCGATACCTGGCCGTCACCGGACTGCATTGCGGACTTCGATTTGACGATCGATTATCTGGGCGTTCCTCCGGCTGCTCCGGCCAACGACCAGTGCGCCGACGCCGAGCCGATTGCAGGACCTTTCCCGCAGACGGTAACCGGTACCACAATCAATTCAACCGTGGATTGCCCCGGTCTTCTCGACTGGCAGGCGGTATGGTATTCTTTCGAGAATCCGTATTCCTGCGGCAATGTCACAATCGACTACTGCGGCACCTCACCCGAGCTGGTGACTGTCGGTGTTGTCCTGATGGACGACTGTGCCTGTGATGATTACATCCTGCACAGCAACACCACCTGGGACGAGTGCCCGGCCGACGGAAATCCGACCTCATACTGGAACGGTCTTTCCGCAGGCACCTACTATTATCCTGCCTTCACCGGCCCCGGCACTTACGGCGGCCAGACGCAGGACTTCCAGTTCACACTGGATATTCAGGAGTGCCCGCCGGCACCCGCCAACGATGAGTGCTCCGGCGCCGAGGCTATCACTCTCGGCACACCGACTTCCGGCACAACAGTTGGCGCCACCATCGACTGCCCGTCGATTTTCGACGAGTGGTATGGAGTATGGTACCAGTTCACACTCAGCAGCACTGACAACTGCAATGACGTAAGTGTCAGTTACTGCGGTTCAAGCGGTGCCAGCCCGTCAACAGTCAGTGCGACTCTGGTTGCTGAAAATTCAGAGCCGGATTGCTGCGACGAGGCTTCAATGTATTACTTCACCTCCGGTGCCTTCGACTGCCCCAATGGCTGGCCGCAGTTAACATTCGAAGATATTCCGGATGGTACTTATTATTATGTAGTTGCTTTCGGCGCTGATCCTTACGACTTCGTTGTCGAGATCAATGCCGTTGATTGTCCGCCTTCAATGCCCGGTGACAACTGTACCGATCCTCTGAAGGTTACTGTTAACAGCTCAGCCGATCTGCCCTATGTCGACAATAACTACACCTGCGGACGCGGCAATAACGAAAGCAACACATGTATGAGCTACTATGACGGCGGCGAAGATATCTTCTACGAAATCAACGTCAATACGTCATTCAACGCCATATTCACGCTTGATCCTCAGGGAACCAGCTATTCCGGTATGGCTCTGGGCGCAAGCTGCCCGCCTCCGGGATCCAGCTACAGCGACTGTCTGGCAGAGGTAACCAGTTCATCAGGTTCAGCCAAGAGCTTCTCAATCGAGCTCACACCCGGCACCTATTACCTGATGATCGATACCTGGCCGTCACCGGATTGTATCCCGGCCTTCACACTGACAATCGAAGAGCTTATCCCTGAGCCCGGCGACAATTGTTCCGATCCGCTCAAAGTCAATCTGCCTTCCGATGCTCCCTATATGGACATTGGCCAGACTACCTGCGGCAGAATAGATGACTACAGCTCAACCTGTCTGTCATCCTATGACGGCGGTGAGGACATCCTTTACGAAATCAATATCGACGAAGCGGGATATTATGAATTCATTCATGATCCCAAGGGTACAAGCTGGACCGGTATGGGTCTGGGCGCTGACTGCCCGCCTCCGGGATCAGGCTACAGCGATTGTATCGCCGAAGCTACCGATTATTCCGGCGATCCGCATGGATTCGTCGTATTGCTCGAACCGGGAACATACTATCTGATGATCGACACCTGGCCGTCACCGGATTGTATCCCCGACTTCGATCTGACAATTAACTACCTCGAGCCTCCGACTCTTGAATACGATCAGACCCTGATCGAGTTCTGTCAGGTTGGCGTGGATGAATCCGGCTGCACAACCCTGAACCTCGGTAACTCAGGCGACGTAGACATGGACTTCGAGGTAATGATAGACTATGGTGATCCGCTGCCGAAGGAAATCGACGGCGCTAACATCACCACTACCGCCGGCTTCACACCGGGCGCAACGGCTGATGTGATGTTCACAATCTCCAACGCCTCCAGTGATGCCGAGTGGATCGATGAG
>WJIM01000290.1 GCA_014730285.1 Candidatus Zixiibacteriota bacterium | reverse complement strand
GCAAGAGGAGATATCGAGAGGGCTATGCAATTCACCGATTCCGTATTGAAATATATAAAGCCTGAAAACGAAGCCGCCTTCTGGAGCATGCGTGCCAACATCTTCTGCCGGAATAATATGCTTGATTCCTGTGCTGCAAACTACCGGCATGCGATCGAGCTCGATCCGGATATGAATATTATCTACAATCATTTGGGCCGGGTTTACAAGGAGATGGGCGAGAAAGATAAGGCCATTGAATATTTAAGGGAATTTATACAACGAGAACCTGACAGCGAACTGCGTCCACAAATAAGGGTTTTACTGCGCGAGCTGACAAGATGAATAATCTCAAAGCCCATATCAGCTTTCCATCTTTGTGGATTATTCTATTCGGGCTGCTTTTTATAATAAGTCCATTCTTGGGGGATGTCCGTCTTTGGGGAATAAATCACCTAAGATTCCTGGCCGACTATGGCAAAATCGTTTTCACAGGGCTTTTGGTATTGTGCTTTATCCCCGGCATTGCAGAAAACATTAATGACACCGCAAACTCGATTCAAAGAAAATATTTGAGGTCTGGTGCCATTAAAAAAATACTACTCTCTGCTCTGATATTCGTCGTTTCATTTCTGGTCTTCTATCTCTTTCGCAATGCTACTCATCTTCTGGGAGATGGTTTGCTTCGAGGGGATGAGCTCGATTACGGTTTCGGGTATCTTCCGCTTTCCACGGAGCCTTTAACATCGATCCTTCACTATTCATTTTATCACATCGTAAATCCGCTTTTTGGAATGCAGAATCACGCCAGTATACAGATTTTCAGTTGTCTTCTGGGAGGCACATTTATACTTTTAGCGCTTAATATCTTCAAGCCCTCAAGAGAAAAGGGCTTCTCCCCTCTTCTGGCGGTTCTGGGGATAAGCGGTATCCAGTTCTTCTTTGGATATGTGGAAAGCTACACGATTATATTTATCGGGCTTACTATATTTATCTGGCTGAGCTTTAAGTATTTCTCAAGCGGCAGAGGATTCGCGGCGGCCTGCATTGTCTACATGATAATCTTTGTCTCACATTTCTCCACGATATTCACTTTGCCCGCATTCCTCCTGCTTATTATTCACGGATTTCGAAATTCGGAGCTGAAAATATCACATAAATTAACCGGAATCGTGTCTCTGGTTATAATGGCTGCGGTGTTTATTTATTTCCATTATATCTTCACCCCCGCCTTCGGCGATATTGAGGTAAAATTCCTTCTATCATTTACACCTGACGGCTACTGGGTCCTCGATCCGGGACATCTTCTGGACATTCTCAATAATTTCCTGATGTCCTCAACGCTGTTCCTGCTGTTATTAACGGTTATAGTTAAATATAAGCTTTGGAATAATATCAGTGTTTCAGCAAAAATATTTGCATTACTTCTGGCAGGCGGCGCTCTGGGACTGCTTCTTCTTCTCGATCCCAAAATCGGCTTTGCGCGGGACTGGGATTTATTCGTGCCGGCGGGCGCGGTTTTTGTGATGATTGCTATTCATCTCATGCGAAAAGCCAAAGAGATCAAAGCTGTCCATCGCAAAGCAATCAGCACGGCTGTATTACTGCCGCTTCTCTTCTCATCCTCGTATATAGCGGTCAACCATAATCTTGAAAGCAGCTACCAGCGTTTCGAGTATATCCTTCAATTTCATTCCCGGCGCAGTGCGTTCGGATATGAATCACTGGGCGGTCACTATAAGCGCTTTTACAGAAATAAAGAGGATTTGCAGAGGGCGATAAAAAATTATAAGAAGGCCTTCGATCTTCTGGAGAATCCACGCTATTTGACCAACATAGCATCGGTATATGATGTCTACTTCAATTCTTACACAGACCAGTCTATCAGCCGGATATTCATCGATTCCATCGAATACTATTCCAAAAAAGCGCTGCAATATAATGATTCACTTGTGAACGCCTACGAATATCTGTCAATGGCGAGTATGTACAGAAATGACTTGAAGCGAGCAATTCAATATACGGATAAAGTTTTGGAATTTATGGATACCGAGGATCAGCCTGAATTCCGATTCAGGCGGGCCGGGATTTTTCTTAGAATGGACGATTATGCTTCGGCAGAAAAGGAATTTCTGAAAATTCTCGAACTGGATCCTGATTTCGGCCGTGCCTACATCATGCTGGGCAGCATATATCGAATGGCCGGACAGCGTGAAAAGGCCATTCAATACCTCAATAAGTATCTTAAGCGTTTTCCGGAGGGAGAATTTAGAGAAGAAGTTGAAAACAATTTACGAAATCTCCGATACTAAATGTATGGAACAATTATATCAAATTAAGTATCTATGAAGTAGAAAAAGGATATTTTATACATAAAGTCTATGGATGGTAGAATGCAGATGGTAAAAAGCGAATTAAAATCGAATATAAAAGAGGTCACCTTGCTGCCGCTGAAGGGCATGGTTGTCTTTCCGTATCTGGTTATGCCTCTGATGATCAGCAACCAGAAATATGCTAAGATGGTTGACGAGGCTCTTCTTGAGGGGAAAACGATCGGGCTGTTTACACAGAAGCCCAACGGCACGGTTGATGAGAATGATGACAATATTTTCAGGATAGGCACAAGCGCCTCGATTCTGAAGATGCTGCGTTTTCCGGACGGCTCGGTTCGGTTTCTGGTACAGGGTTTGTCGCGTATCAGACTCCGAAAAATCGTGGCCAGCGATCCTTATCTTACCGCTGAGGTCGAGGAACTGGAGGAGGACAGCTCATCGGGTGTTAAGCTGGAAGCGCTGACCAGAAATATCCATGAGATTTTGAAAAAAGTCACCGACCTGGCGCCGTACCTGTCGGAAGAAAATTATATCTCGGCCATAAATCAGGAGAATCCCTCCAAGCTGGCAGATTTCGTGGCCTCGAATTTGAACCTCAATGTCGAGCAGAAGCAGGAAATGCTCCAGACAATCGGTGTGCGCGAACGTCTCGAAAAACTCCTCACTCATCTGAATAAAGAATACGAAGTGCTGGAGCTTTCCAAAAAGATTCAGGCCGAGGCGGCCAGTGAGATGGGTAAGCTTCAGAAAGAATATATCCTCAAGGAGCAGCTCAAGGCGATCCAGAAAGAGCTGGGTATGACCGATGAGCGCACCGAGGAAATCAACGAGTTCGAGACTAAGATCAAAGAGGCCAAAATGCCCGATGTGGCCGAGGAAGCCTCGATGAAAGAACTCGACCGTCTCTCGAAGATGAATCCGTCATCGGCGGAATATACCGTCTCGCGCTCATATCTGGACTGGATGGTTTCGCTCCCCTGGCAGAGGGAAAGCGAAGATAAACTGGATATAGAACCGGCCAGAAAAATTCTGGATCAAGATCATTACGATCTGGAGAAGGTCAAGGATCGAATCCTGGAATATCTGGCGGTGCGCAAGCTCAAGACCGACCTCAAAGGCCCCATCCTCTGCTTTGTCGGCCCTCCCGGAGTTGGCAAGACCTCGCTGGGACGGTCGATTGCACGCGCACTGGGTCGTAAGTTCGAACGGATTTCGCTGGGCGGTATGCATGACGAGGCCGAGATCAGGGGACATAGAAGAACCTATATCGGCTCTCTGCCGGGCAGGATCATTCAGGGATTGAAGCGGTCCGGAACCAAAAATCCGGTCTTCATGCTGGATGAGATTGACAAGGTCGGCAAGGATTTCCGCGGCGATCCCGCCAGCGCTCTTCTGGAGGTGCTCGATCCCGAACAGAACGACACATTCTCGGATCACTATCTGGATGTACCTTTCGATCTTTCCAAGGTGATGTTTATTACCACCGCCAATATGCTCGATACGATTCCGGATGTGCTTTTAGATCGTATGGAAGTTATCCGGATTCCGGGTTATACCGATCTGGAAAAAGTGCAGATTGCCAAGAAATTTTTGATTCCTCGTGAACTCAATGAGCATGGCCTGAAGAAGAAGGATCTGAGTTTCACATCGAAAGCATTACGAAACATAATAAATTACTATACCCGTGAATCCGGCCTCCGAAATCTGGATCGTGAGCTTGCCACTGTCTGCCGTAAAGTCGCCAAAGACGTTGCTATGGGCAAGAAGGGCAAGGTTAATGTCAAGCCGGAGGATATAAAAAAATATCTGGGCGCACCCAAATTCGTGCGCGAGCTTGCCGAGCGAGTTGCCCGGGTGGGCGTGGCTCCGGGGCTGGCATGGACCCCCACCGGCGGTGATGTACTCTTTATCGAAGCCACCAAGATGAAGGGCAAGGGCAACCTGTCATTGACGGGGCATCTTGGCGATGTTATGAAGGAGTCTGTGCAGGCGGCCTATTCGTATATCCGCACGATTGCAAAGAAGCTCGATCTGGATGAGTCCGTATTTGAAAATGTCGATGTGCATGTGCATGTCCCATCCGGTGCGGTGCCCAAGGATGGTCCCTCGGCGGGAATCGTGATGGCCTCGGCTATTGCTTCGCTCTTTACCGGACGTCCGGTAAAACCACGTATAGCCATGACCGGCGAGATAACATTGCGCGGTATGCTTCTGCCGATAGGCGGTTTAAAAGAGAAGTCCCTGGGCGCTTACAGAGCTGGTATCAAGACAATCATCCTTCCCGAGGCAAATAAAAAAGATATTGATGATATCCCCGACGAGCTAAAGAAGAAACTGACATACAAATTTGTCAAAACAATAGACGAAGCCATCAAGCTCATCTTAGAACCTGCCAAAAAGAAG
>WJIM01000289.1 GCA_014730285.1 Candidatus Zixiibacteriota bacterium | reverse complement strand
ATATTCGGGAAATCCCCCCGGGAGCTGGAAGAAGACTGGCATGAATATTTGAAGGTAAAAAGCGGACTGGATGTGGAGTATTGATATGGCAGAAGATAGCTGGAAAACAAGTATAACCGATATCGGCCCCGGCAAAATCGCCGTACGGGGATATAATGTGCCGGATTTGATGGAAAACGCTTCGTTTGCGGAGGTCGTGTTTCTGGTATTGAAAGGCGAATTGCCCACGGAAGCTGAGGCGCGCATGATGGAGGCGATCCTGGTATCCTCGGTAGATCACGGCGCCTCGCCGCCCTCGGTACTGGCAACCCGCACCATAATGTCGGCCGGAAATCCCCTCAATGCCTCGGTTGCCGCCGGGGTTATGGCCATCGGGGATGTTCACGGCGGAGCTATCGAGCAGGCCGCAAAGCATTTTCAGGAATGGTCGGCCAAAGAGGGCGATCTGGCCGAGAATGCATCTTCACTTCTCGATTACATGAAGGAGAAGGGCAAACGGATGCCCGGGTTCGGCCATCGTCTGCATAAGACCGACCCGCGCACATTAAAATTGTTCGAAATAGCCGAAAAGCTGAATTTCTCGGGAAAAAATATCGAATTTTGCAAAGCCGTGGAAAAAGCGCTGGAGGAAAAAACCGGCAGGAGACTGCCTATCAATGTCGACGGCGCGATTGCGGCTGTTATATCCGATATGGGATTCGACTGGAGGCTCGGCAAGGGTTTCTTCATGATCTCGCGTCTGCCGGGCCTGATTGCGCATGCCTACGAGGAGAAGACCACCCAGCGGCCCATGAGAAAGCTGGGCAACACGAACTATGAATATGACGGCCCGGCCCAAAGGGAGTATCCCTCCAAAAAATAAAATATTAAAGCCGGGGGTATGGCATGGAAAACCTGTTAAAAGCAAAGTCCGACCAGGCGATTGAAATCCTGCAAAAGCAGGATGTCGATCTCTGGGTAATTGCGGCCCGCGAATCATCGGCCTCGCCCGATCCGTCGATACCGCTGGTGGTCGGCGGTGATGTTACCTGGATATCTTTCTTTCTTTTTTCCGCAACCGGAAAAAAGATCGCGCTTGTCGGCAATTTCGATGCGCCACTGTTCCAAAAGCTGGGGCATTTTGACGAGGTCAGGGGGTATACCAAGGGAGTTCGGGAGGACCTGCATTCGGTACTGCATAAACTCAAACCCAAAAAGATCGCGCTGAATTATTCCATCGATTATCACATGGCCGACGGCCTCAAGCACGGGCTGTATATCTATGTCCTCCGGCTTCTGAGCGGAACCCCGTATGAGGGTATGCTAATTTCGTCCGAGAATCTTTTGGGAGAACTGCGGGCGGTCAAACTTCCCGAGGAACTGGATCGAATCAGGGAAGCATGCAGCTTAACCGAGAAGCTTTTCGGTTCGATCAAACGAAAATTAAAGGCCGGGATGAGCGGTATTGAAGTATATGAGTTCCTTAAGAAAAAGGTGGAATCGCGGGGTCTGGAATTCTCGTTCGAGCCTTCCATTTGCATTGGAACCAAATCGCCTCAGGGACATACAATCCGCACGGATGACGTGCTCGATAAGGGGGAGCTTTTCCATATAGATTTTGGCGTGATTTACAAGGATTACTGCTCCGATATGCAGCGAGTGATTTACCTTCTGCGCGATGGGGAGACAGAACCTCCCGAGGAAGTGCAAACCGCTTTCGATACGGTTTCCGGCATAATCAAGGAATGCGCCCGCCAGGCCAAACCGGGCACACCGGGATATGCAATTGACGCCATTGCGCGCGATATGCTAAGGGAGAGAGGCTTCCCGGAATATCAGCATGCCCTTGGACATCAGTTGGGGCGTTATGTCCATGACGGCGGCGTGATTCTCGGTCCCAAATGGGAGCGTTACGGCAAGAGTCCCTACGGGCATTTGCAGGAGGGCAATGTGTTTACATTGGAGTTTGGGATCACCGTAAAGGACAGGGGAGTAGTCGGCCTTGAAGAGGATGTTGTTATCACCTCCAAAGGCGCCAAATTTCTATCAAAACCTCAAAGGAGAATAATCTGTGTTTAAGTCAGCCAAGTTTATTGCATCCGCATTATTGCTTTTGATTATTTCGTTCATTGTTTTCTGTGCACCGGCCGAAAAAGAGCCTTCAGAGTATGCGCCTGAGGGTCTGGTAGCCCCCTCCGACCTGGCGCTGGAGACGAATAATGAGAGTATGAAACTGTCATGGAGAACCAACCGAACCGAGGATATGATTATCTCCGGTTATAATATCTATATATCCACACAACCGCTTATCGACCCCTCGAATCCCAACCGGATCAAAAAGGGAATCGAGCCGTTTAATCCGGTAACTTATCCCGGCGATGCTGATCCGCAGATAAAATACGAGACATACGAAGCCAGCGGCCTCGAAAACGGTGTGGAGTACCATGTGGCGGTAACCACGGTTTATCCCGACCGTATCGAATCACCCCCGTCGAATATCGTAACCGCTACCTGTTATCCTCAGGGTACTGTTACCATTAAAGACCGCAGTGTGGGCGATCCTGACGGCTTCTCGTTCAGCAAGCAGGAGTATGCAGCCTATAATTCTCTTGATAACGACCTGTATTTTATCGCACGTGATATCGGCAATATGATCGGCTCTCCCGATCGTAATGATGGCGTACTGAAACACACACTTTTTGCCGAACTCAAAATGGAAAATGAGTTGACCAGCAGGCATGATTACAAAAACCTGAATTTCAAGGACAGGTCATTTGTAGCCGAGGGGAATGTGTATCTATTAGAGCTCAGCGACGGTTCCAGGGCCAAGATTCGTATCAAGCAGGTCGACAGCTCCGCTTTTAAGAAACAGGTAATATTTGATTATATATATTTCGGGCAGTAAGCCCCGGGT
>WJIM01000288.1 GCA_014730285.1 Candidatus Zixiibacteriota bacterium | reverse complement strand
TGAGGCGGCAGGAATCCCTTCCTGCCGTTGTAATGGCTGTCAGGAAAGGATTCCTGACAGCACATGGAAGTTCTATGTTATCTCCTACTCCCCGATCGCCTTTATAATAACGCGCTTTTTGCGTTTGCCGTCGAATTCGGCGTAATAGACTTGCTGCCACGGTCCCAGGTCGAGCTTGCCCTCGGTGATCGGAAGAAGTACCTGGTAATGCATCAAAAGCGCTTTCAGGTGAGCGTCGCCGTTGTCCTCGCCGGTTCTGTGGTGGCGGTAGTCCTTGCCGAAGGGAGCGATACCGTCCAGCCATTCATCAATATCCTGAATCAATCCCGACTCGGCGTCATTGACGTAAACCGCCGCAGTGATATGCATGGCGCCCACCATAATAAAGCCTTCCTGTATGCCTGATTTAGTCAGGGCGCTCTCGACCTCATCGGTAATGTTGATATACTCGCGTCTCTTTTTGGTCTGGAACCAGAGATAGTCGGTGTAAGATTTCATATTAAACCTCCATGTTCTTCCAATTGAGGATGTAGGTCAAATCCTGAGGGGATTTGACTATTTATAATTCTATCAAGCCCCTTCAGGGCCTGACCTACTGGACTGCCAATTTATCAGAGGCAGGAGCACAGGGCTCCTGCCCTACCAAAAGCCCATATAGATTGTACTCCACCCAACGGTTGGATTTAAATCATTTTGCCTGCTATCTTCGATTTTGAAAAGAAACATAGCAGTAGTTGTAGGTCAAATCCCTGTAGGATTTGACAATCTGTCAAAACTCATAGAGTTTTGACCTACAATCAAAAATCAAAACCAATTTTATTCCACGCCCCAAGCGAGTTTGGGCGTGCCACCCAATAAAAGATCTATCCTCACATATTCAAAATGCTGTCGAGCCCCATTCGGCGCAGAATGTCAGATGCAATCTCTTCTATTGCCCTGCGGGTGACATCGATTGTATCGATGTTTAATTCCTCGTAAAGCTCTCTTGAAAATCGGAGCTCGTCCCTGATCTCGCGCATATCGTAATATTTCTCGAACTTGCTCTTGCCCACATAGTCAGTCGCAAGGACATTAGAACGCTCCAGACGCACCATGGAAAGCACTTCCGGTTTCATCAAAAGCCCGAAGAGCTTTTTGCGATCGATCTTCTCCAGCTTGCGTATCAAATTGGCCTTGTAGTTCAAATCATGTATGATAGGAATGTTTGCCGCTTTGAAACCGTGATTACATGCCATATACATGCTGATCGGGGTCTTGCAGGTGCGCGACACTCCCAGCAGAACCAGATCGGCCTGCGGAAGCTGATAGCCGCGGCCGTCATCATGCTCGACAGTGAATCCGATGGAATCTATCTTGGAATAATATTTGTCGTCTATAACCTGCAGAAGTCCCGGCTTGAAATTGGGATGTACTCCCAGGAAGCGTTTCATGGTCTTGAGCATCGGTTCCAGCACATCCAGATGCAGTATATCGCGGTCATGGAGTTTATTATGAAAGTGACGCCGCAGATCGTCGGAGATAATTGAGAAAATTATAAGAGAGTTGTGATCGAGGGCTTTGATAATTGCATTGGCCTTCTGCTTGGAGCGAACTCCCTGATGAATATCTTCAACAATAAAATTTATTCTTTGATCTTCGTACTGCGCCAGCACAGCGTCCATCAGACGCTTGGCGGTCTTGCCGGTACCGTCGGAAACAATCACAATTTTTTTCGCATCATTACTGTGCAAAGTTCACCTTCCGGGGAAGTTGAAAAGTTAACAACTTAGAAATAAGGACCGATACACGTCATTCCGAGAGAGTCCTGCCAAAGGCGAGGACGACCGCGGGAATCTCCACGGTTGCCCAAAGAATAGTCGCGGAGATCGCCACGTCGCTTCGCTCCTCGCGATGACGAATATCGATATATTCAGGATTTATCAACACTTCCTTTCGATGAAGCTTGAGTATTACTCTATATTAGCCCAACACAAAGCCGGGGTCAACCACAAACTGTCATCTTCTGGAGAGCCATCCAAAGGCACGCTTGTACCATGGCTGCACTCTGGCTGAATTCTGTTCCGCCAGGTACGCTATCTTCTCATGCGCTTCAGATGCCGCCTCCCGGCCTATCTTAATTATCTCTTCGTACTCCGAGAATTCGGCCCAGTGAAAATCGGACACATCGGGCGATATAACCAGATCGGCCTCCTTCAAAATCATCTTATTCAGCTTGATCCGGGCCAGCTCATCGGCGCGCATCAGGATATCCATTCCCCGGTCAAGCTTATTGCGAAGGAATCGTCCCGGCCCGAAATCAACCGCGATTATCAGGTACTCGTCATGATCCGGCACAGCCTCCACCGGCACGAGGTCGGAGATCGAACCGTCGGCCAGAAGCATACCATCCCTCTCAAAAGGCGGAAAAATCCCGGGAATAGCCGAAGAGCAATAGACTATTTCCGAAAGCTTTCCGGAATTCAGATAAAGCTCGCGTCCCGAAATCAGATCGACACTGCATGCCGAAAAGGGGATTTTCAAATCATTCGTAGTCTTATCTCCAAAAAGCTCTTCCAACGGCTCCGACAAATCCTCCTCCTTTGCCAGCGACTTTTTGGTCATCACCGCCAGCCGGAGATACTGCCTGTTTATGAATATCCGAAGCTCGTCAAAAAGATGCCCTTTCTTTTTGTGATTTTCGTCATGATCGCGGGGCACAAAGCTGTCCCATTTTTTCCGGTAAGCTTCATCAGTTAGATATTCATTTAGGCTGGACTTAACATCATCAACATTACCATACAGGCAGTATAATGCGCCGATCAGCGCGCCAATTGATGATCCCGCCACAAAGTCAATCCCGATTCCGGATTTCTCGATTTCCTCCAGGATTCCTATATGTGCCAGTCCACGGGCGCCGCCTGCGCCCAGGGTTAATGCGATCTTTTTTGAAATAACTTTCGCCATGCTGCTTAAAGCAATCTATAAAATTTTATCATCTAACTCAATACTTATCATCGGCATAAAAATTGTTCAAAAAAGGGTGTTGCTTTTTTCAAAACCATTCTGTTGATTTGGTGTTAAATCTTATAGATAATATCAATCTCTTTCCCGCAATAAAAGAGGTTCATTTTGCGTTTTATATTTTTGGTGTTGGTCGTGCTTGCTGTCTGCTATGTACTCCTCTTGGGGGTGCCGCAGTCTCCCGGTGAGATTCAATTCATGAAGTTTTATCATGTCCTGAAAGCGGAGATATATGACATGATCGATCATTTCAGCCTGATGCAGAATCCCTGGGTTAAGGTCACACTAATAGCGGGGGCAGCGCTTATATTAACCGGCTTTGTCCGGCAGTTTGCCAGATAAAGAAAGCTTATCAATCGATTGTAAGGAAATTCCACCTCAGATTGAAATAGTAGAATTCAGACCAGCGGAAAAATTCCGATAGTTTTTTGCTGAAGGGGCTTAGAAGATCGGGGATTGTTGTACCCACTCCCAGATAAAATTCCTTGTCGACATTTCCGATTTCAGGATGTGATGTGCTGTAGCCCAGACCGAAAACAGCAGGCTCTTTTCTGTACGTCAGCCAGTAAATATAATTATCGTAATCCTCGGCCAAATCGCCAAAGACCTGCTGATTGGCATGCCCGAATGATTTAACCGAGCCTTTTATATCCCAACTATCAAAACGATTATCGGTGATTTTCAAATATCCCAGCCCAATACCGGCATAATCGAAAATAAGATCGGATATCCCGAATCCCTGAGATGGATTGTACGCATCAATCGGATATTCCACAGCGGTGACTATTACTGCGGTTTCTATTATGCCCAGCCATAACGATGTCCTCTCGGAATATCCCAGCGCTTTATAACCGGAATGGAAAAACTGGGTAAGTTTATAAGATACCAGCATATGTGATATCTCGTCATTCAGCGCAAGATTGTCACCCGCCCAGTCATCCTTAAAATGAAATCTGCCATCGGGGACCCCCCAGGCGTTTTCCATCTGCTTGTATGTAAACGGGAGCAAAGCCAGATTCGTGGAAACCGAAACTGCATGAGAAAGAAGCCCTGCATTTTCTTCGCTTTTCTCCAGTTCGGTAAAATGCCGATCGGTATCCAAGACAGTTCCGAATCCGGGAAAATGAGGCGAAAGATATAAGGCTCCTGATGCAGTACTGCAAAAAAGCAACAATAACACCGCAATGGATACGGCAATCTTAAATCTGAACATACGGCATACATCCCGTTCAGCATAAAATAGACAGCATTTACTGATTTAATATACTATAAAGTCGAGGAAATAAAAAGGATATTTATAAGTTGGACTATATCGGCTATATCGATATCCCCGGAGCTGTCCAGATCAAGCTCCACCGGCGTTGCCGGTAATGCATAATCATCATACAGATAGCCGATATACGAGGCAATATCCGAGGGTTCCAGCCAGCCATTGAGGTTGATATCACCATCAACATGCCACATAAACGCTCGGCCGTTTACCGTAGCGGAATCAAAATACTCCTCAAAATCCGTGTTATAGAACTTAATAGTACAATATTTCAGCCCTATAGTTTCGGGATGGAATTGCATATATATCGGCATACCGGAGTTGCCGTCAATAGTATATTCTACCGATGCGAAGGAAAAGTCTCTGGGATTGGATAATTCTGCTTTAAATGATAGCGGTGAATTATAATTGCTATGCACATACACCGGGCGCTGACTTTGAAGAGATACTGTGTTAGAGCCGAATCTGAGATTATTCGCCGAAGAATTCTCACTATCGTTGCTGTATTCGATTACGAGCTTCTGCCCTTCCTGAATATTATGCACCAGAGCCTTTTGCTTCGGCCTGAAGCGGATCAGATACAGGAGATCGCTGTTTCCCAGTTCGGAAAGCGGGTTTTCAAGCACAAAATTTTCATCCTCCTCACCCGTGTATGATGATCCGGTTACTATCAGGTTGTAACCGCTTTCCGAATTGCCGCGCGGATTAATATAGCAAAGACCGCAGTCATTACCATCTTCGGAAAGATATATCAAATCGAGTTGATCTTTATTGCCCGTAGCATAGGCCCTGACCGGAATCTCGATAAAGCCCTGATACTGCCAGCCCTGCGATGAATTGGTATAATAATGCGCTTTCTGGGTGGAATCGTAGGAGAATTGCAGTTCAACCGAATACAGGTTCGAATCCTTAACTGACGATCCAAAAAATGTTGAGGCTTTGCCGATTCCGGTACCGCCGTAATCGCCGCTGAATGGTATGCCATCCATCCAATTCTGATAATCCGGACTGAATTCTACCTTGCTGATAAAACCGGATGATGGCTCGGATCGCAATTCAAATCCGCCCGCGCCGTAGTTATGCCAGTCGACAATCTTCTCCGAGAGCTCGAACAGGTTATCGAATGTCGTATTCATGTCATTTGAGGTCTGCGCCACATACGCAAACGACACTGTTACGCTTTGCCCCGGCCTGAGCCTGTAGGGCCCGCTGGAAACCACAGTCTTCTTATCATCAGCCACCTGATCCAGCCAGCCTACGTTATAGCGCGGATCGCCATCGAAGATAAATCTGGTCGTATCCGAGGTTGTGGGATCGACATAGATATTTCCGGCCGAATCCAGACCCTGAACGTAGTAATACGATTGCTCGGGTGTAAACGGAAAAAATGGGACCGGATTCGTATGCGACGCCAGGTAGGGATCATAGTAATCATTATAGCCAGCTTTTGCACCCAGCGTAATAACACCGGAGGCGGCATGCCCGAAATTCTCAAAATCCCGGTCAAGTTTATCGGAATAGCCGTATATCATAGAACCGGGCTGGTATGATCCAACCAGATCATTGTCCGGGCGGCCCAGATCGGGATCGGCCCAGAGCCCGACAAATAGAGAATCCCAGGTGGTTTCGGACCTGTTGATAATCTCCAGATCAACAAAAACAACTTCGCCCAGATATTTTTCTTTATCATAGGCATAAACAAGCTGACGAACCTCTGCCCCCATCGGCTCACGGCTTCCGGCACTGAAGTCGCGCCGTGAGGTATCCGCGTCATTGTAAACTGAAAATAATGTCTGATCTCCCAAAAGAAGCGGATTTCCGGCGCTGTCCAGCGGCGCTCCCAGATCAACCGGCCAGTTTAACCAGTCATCTCCGGGATTTGTCAGATCATCGCTGGTAATCTTGTATACCTTAAATCTGGTGCTGTCGGTAATATCCGATTTATAAGGTCCCGGCGAGAACTCGGTGTAGGTTGCTCCGGAACTGTAATAGGCCATTCCTGTCCCGATCCCGCCCCGCACTTTGGCCGCCATCCACAGCCCTGAAGCCCAGATAACCGATTTTGTGGTATCGGCTTCATAATAAAAGCCATAAAAATCTTCGTTTATTTCGCGGAAGAAATCGTTGCTGAGGATACCGTTGTTACCTGCGAACATAATAATTCTATTGGCATCGATTATTTCTGTCGTATCCCGGGAAAACAGGAACGATGGAATTAAGAAAAAAATCGCCAGAGCTGCAATAACGATGCTATTCCGATGTTTTCGCATAGATGTAAAAAACCTATTTTGCATCCGATGTCAATCTTTAAAAGCACACACTCCAATTGTCATTCTGAGAGAGTCCCGACCATAGGTCGAGGACGACCGAAGAATCTTTACCGATTCGAGCAGCATAAGTAGGTCAAGCCCTGAAGGGACCGGGGGCGGCCCGGAATGGCTTGACAATTTTTCCGAAGTGACTTTGTCAAGCCCCTTAAAGCCGTCAAGCCGGCTTTGACGGGGTTTGACCTACGATTCATCCTCAGAATGACGGTTCCATGCGCCATTCACTATATGCAAATTATTCAACATCCGGAATATCAATTGGTTTCTGCAATTGTGTGCAAATAAAAAAGGCGGACCGAGGGAGATCCGCCTTAAACAAAAGGAGGGAAGCATCAAAAAAGCACGCCAAATTAAG
>WJIM01000287.1 GCA_014730285.1 Candidatus Zixiibacteriota bacterium | reverse complement strand
GGGATTAGCGGTAGAATTACGGTTGAGGAAGCGCTTGCAAATCTAAATCTTCACAGTATATCGATAACCTCCGAAATTACGCTCTCGGATTTACAGAAATTTCTGGAATATTTTATAGGCAAGACGGGGGGCAAAATAGAATGGAATAATCTGGAAGAGTTTATTGCCAAAAATGAGATCTCGGGGATTGCCGTTGACGAACTTCGTTATGAGCTTGTCGGCAAGGATCAAACGGTAATAGACGGGGAGGCTTTCCTGGGTGGTGGAGAAGGCTCGGGCGGTTCAGGCGCCGGCATTGCAGTCGCCGAGCTTTTTGCGGATAATCCCGAGCTGATTCTGGGACTACTGGCGGATCAAAATTCAGCCAAAAAAGGGATATCAGAACGGTACGCTCATGCCATTGATTTTGATAAAGTTACCGAGAATATCGAGAGCGAGATCGGCGATCTGTCCGATGAGCAGATGATGAAGATAATCACCGCCGGATTGAAGGAAAATATCCGGGGTGACACGGAATACGATGAGGTGGATGTTCAGGATACTCTGTTCAAGATCAACGATTTGCTCGAGAAGCGCAATAAGGCTGAGCTGGTTCCGAAGGTCAAGAAGCTGGCCGAAGATCTGCATCTGATCGATGACAGATTCATAGAAATGATTCTCGACAAGAAATATTCGCGCAAAAAACTGGCCTTCGAGGAGCTGGAAACCGCTCGTGAAGCTTTGGAACAGGGCGCCATGCTGACGGGAAAGATGTCGTTAATCGCCAAGCGTCTGGAGGTCTATGATGACCAGGCCTACACCCAGGATTTCATCGGCAGTCTGATTAACAAGCTAAACAGCAATGATGAAAGCTGGCGTGAAATTGCCGAGGGCTTCGACCAAATGCTTGAAGGAGCGGTCGAAAGCGAGAGCGAAAACTGCCTCGAAGAACTTTATAAGAAAATACTGGAGAGCCTGAAGGATTATAACCTGAGCGATGACAGATTCCAGTATTATATGGATGAAGCCAAAAAGCTTATGGAATGGCTCTCGGCAGAAGAACGGCTCAATAATTTGAACGATCTTTTTGACGTTGTCTCGGTTTATACGTCCAGGGAATTGATGACCTCTCCGGATAAACGTCAGGCGTCTCTGGATTTTTACGATCAGGTCGGCACGAATGAGTTCACCGGATCCCTGATAAAACTTTTGGAGAGCAAATTCGAAGCGTTAAACAAGCTGGTATTCAGTATCCTGAATCATATTCAAACCCAGACTGTAACGCTTAAGCTGTGCGAATATTTGAGTTACCATGACCGGGCCATAAGACTTTTTAATATTCGTCTGCTTTCGGAGTTTAAAGAACATGCTCCACGGGCATTTGAGCTGATAATATCGGATAAGAAGCTCCGGGATCGCCCCGCCGGGCAGAATCTTCTGGAGACGGAGAAGTGGTATAAACTGAGAAATATTATCCTGATTTGCGGGAACATTGCCACCCCGGAAGCGATAAAAATATTAGAAGGTTTTGTATCTGATCCTGATCCTCGCATAGCCGAGGAAATGATCCTGGCATTAGAGAAAATTAAAGCGGAAAAGGCTTGCGCCATGCTCACGTCATACCTTTATTTCAACGACAGCAAGATACGGCTGCGCGCCGCGGTTGCGCTTGCAAATGTTGGTATCGATGATTATTTCGGGAAGCTGGTCGAGGCCTTCCGGCAGGAGACCGAGGTTCAGGTGCCGATGATTCCGATTGTGGCTCGTCTCGGGCAGGAAAAATCCCTGCCGTTTTTCAAACAGTTGTTAATGGATCAAAAGGATTCGGTCTGGAAATCGTTTCTGGGCAAATCTTCGGATGATTTCAAATTACATATCCTCTCTGCCTTAAAGAAGATACCTTCCCGGAAAACACTCAAGCTTTTAAGCGATTACAAACAAACATTCGGAAAAGGCCTCGGCTCGCTCTTCAGGAGCAACCGCGTGCTGGTCGCATTGGAAGAAACTCGAAGATCGATTGAAACCAAGCTGGAACAGCAGGCCGTTCAAGAAAAATAGGATTTGTTTTGAATTTTAAAAAGACGATCATCATATTAACGGTCATCCTGACCGTGTTTCCGGCAGTTCTCTCGGCCCAGTTTTATTTCGGCAAGAACAAGGTCAATTACGAGACCTTCGACTGGAGCATACTGGAAACCGATCATTTCAAGATTTATTTCCACGATCAGACGAGATGGCTGGCGGAAGTTACGGCTCATTATGTGGAAGAGAGCTATGACTTTCTGGAAAACAAATTCAATCATCATATTTTCAAGAAAACTCCGCTTATAATATATTCGTCGCCCAATTATTTTACACAGACCAATGTGATTCCGCAGATTCTGCCCGAGAGTGTGGCCGGATTTACAGAGTTCTATAAGGGGCGCATGGTGGTTCCCTTCGACGGCAGCCTATATGACTTCCTGCGCGTGGTGCAGCATGAGCTGGTACATGTATTCACTTATTCCAAGCTCGGTTCAGTTCTGCGCGATCATAAGAAGCTCAATCTTTACGGGCCGCCGTTATGGTTCACTGAGGGCATAGCGGAGTACTGGTCGCGTCCCTGGAGTTCCGAGGCGGATATGATGATAGCCGACCTCATGATCTCCGGGAGTTTCATAACGTATGATAATATCTATGCCATATCGGGTACATTCCTGATGTACAAGGTGGGCGAATCGCTATGTAAATTTATCGCCGAGCAGTACGGCGAAGATAAGCTTCTGCTTATTTTTGAGAACTGGTGGAAGCATAACTCCTTCGAAAGTGTGGTTGGTTATACGACCGGAAGGCCGCTTAAGGAGATATTCCAGGACTGGCAATATCACCTGAAGAAGAAGTATTTCCCGACCATGGCGGAATCGGATTATCCCGGACGTTTTTCCACCCTGCAAAGCGGGCGCGGCTTTTTTGTCAAACCGATAATTGCCGAGTATCATACCGACACCGGCGTGGTTCAGGAGCTGATTTACAAGGCCAATCAGCTCGGCTATTCCGGAATCTACAAGCGCGCTCTAAACGGCAAGAAATCCAAGGAGAAGGTTGTCTTAAAGGGCGAGCGCTCCTCGAAATTCGAATCGCTGCATTTGATGCGTTCGGCTATTTCGGCCAATAAGCTGGGCGAGCTGGTATTCGCATCCAGAAACCATGATCGTGATGCGCTCTACTTTTTGAATCTGAAAACAGGCGAGTTCGAAAGAACCAAGAAATTCGACAGCCTGATTTCAGTCGTTTCGCCTGCAATCTCGCCGGATGGAAGTAAGGTGGCGTTTGCCGGGGCGAAGAAGGACGGTCGTTTCGACTTATATCTATATGATGTTGGGCGCGATCGTCTGGAACGAATGACGCATGACTTTTACAACGACAGGAATCCCTCATTCTATCCCGATGGAAGCAAGCTGGTCTTCGTTTCCGACCGGGGAGCATACGGGGAAGAGGGTTATACGAATATATTCGAACTCGATCTGGAAACCAAAGCGATAACTCAGAAAACATTCGGCAAACACAAGGATCTTTCGCCGAATCACTCTTCGGATGGCAAATGGCTTCTTTTCAGCTCCGATCGCGGCGGTCGGACGAATATACATGCCATCGATTCGGCAGGGAATATGTACAAAATCGGCAATACGCTTACCGGCTGTTTTGATCCGAGATTTTCGCCCAACGACAGCCTGATAGTGTTTTCGGCTTTCCAGGAGTACGGTTTCCAGATTTATACCATGCCGTTCGAGGATTCCCTGATGCAGCCGTACGAGCGTGAGGAGCCGGTTTATGCCAGCTGGGAGCCGGAAACAGTCTCGGGACATTTTATCTCGGGGATTGTGGAATATGAAACCGATTACTCTCTGGACATAGCCCAGTCGGCGGTGGCTTATGATGTAGTCTATGGTTCAGCCGGAGGTATTCAGGTCGGTCTTTCGGATATGCTGGGCAACAGCCGTTATCATTTCCTGGTTTTTAATACCGCCCAGGAGAGATCGAGCTTCCTTTCGTCATTTAATATCGCGGCTACATATATGAATACCGAACATCGGCTGAATTATGCCTACGGTTTGTATCATTTCTATGACGAGTATGACGATCCGGCTGAGGGGCTTTTCGCGGAGAGAATTTATGGTGGTATGGCGAGTGTAAGCTATCCCTTCAGCAAATTCAAGCGCATAGAATCAAGAATATTTTTGCGTAAATCGGAGAAGGATCTTTTCTTCCCGGGCACCTATCGTGACGCATATCTGACCACTGTATACCTTTCATACGTCAAGGATAATTCGATCTGGGATTATACCGGGCCCTTAGACGGCTCGCGCTATATTATCTCGACTGGATTCTCGTACGATCTCAAGAGCAACAGCTCCTTCAATCGTCTTTTTATGGTTGACCTGCGCAAATACTTCCGTCTCGGCAAATACTCGGCCTTTGCAACGCGCGCCTGGTACTATACCTCGGGCGGCAAGGAGCCCCAGAGGCTGTATTTTGGCGGAAGCTGGAGTCTGCGCGGGTTCGACCGCAGGGAATGGTATAAACGCAATATCTTCCTGGTCTCTAACGAGCTGCGCTTCCCGCTGATAAACCGTCTGCATATCGGCCTGCCAGTGGGGGCAATCGGATTTACAGGAATACGCGGTGCGATTTTTGCCGATGTCGGCTCGGCCTGGGGAGATGATTTCGATCAGATGTACGGCGCATTTGGTTTAGGTGCAAGGGTGGCATTGGGATATTTTCTGGTGCTGAGATTCGATTTCTCGCGGACTACCGATTTCGAGAAGATATCGCCTAATTGGGATTTCGATTTCTGGTTTGGATGGAATTTCTGATGAAGAGAATTATTACATACATATTGATGTTTTGCATGGCTGCGGCGGTCTTATCCTGTTCACCGACTTTCAGGAAGTTCAAGTATGTGGATAATGCTCCGCGTGAGTGGAGCATGTTCCGCAACAGCCTTGACGGTTATTACCAGGAAGGAGTTTACGGCGCTGAGATCAGGAGCCTTAAATGGAAGGCCGATCTCAAGGCCAAAAGCTATTCCACGCCGGTGGCCACCGAATCGTATGTGGCAGTCGGAGCATTGGACTCCTATCTGTATTTCTTCGACCTGGAGAGCGGGGAGAGGATCAATATCTATAAGTTCAAATCGCCGTTGTCGGAAAGTCCGATGATTTCGAATAAGATAATTTATGCCGCTACGGGTCCTGACAAGAATTATCTGGCCGGATTGAATCTGATTACCGGCAAGTATGTTTTCAAGGAAGAGATGACAGACGTCAGTTCGCCGATTATCGCGGATGACAAGTCGATTTATATCGGCGATTATACCGGACGTTTTGTCTGTCTGGATAAATATGTGGGCAAGATATTCTGGGAATTTCAGACAGACGGACCCATTATGAATGCGCCTGCGATTAAGGACGGCAGGGTATTTGTGGGATCGCTGGACGGGAAGCTGTATGCTTTTGATGCCGGTTCGGGCGATCTTCTCTGGAGCCATAATCTCGGTTCGGCCGTTATGACCGCTCCGGCTGCGGATACGCTGGTTTATGTCGGCGCTTTTGACGGCAGTATTCATGCGCTGCGTGCCGATGATGGCTCGCCGGTTTGGTCTTTTGAGACAGGCGGGCATGTTCTGTCGTCTCCTGTAATTGATGATGACTTCCTTTATATAGGCTCGAACGATAAACATTTCTATTGCCTCGACAAGAAAAATGGGGCCGAAATCTGGTCCCACAAAACAGATGGAATTATCAATTCCACGCCACTTGTGATGGAAGATGCCGCATTGATTACCAGCGGGGACGGCAAGCTGTATCTGCTGGACAAAATGAGCGGCGGCCTGATATTCTCGTACGAGACCGAAAATCAGATTAAGTCATCGCCGATATATTTTAACGGCAATATTTTCGTTTCTTCTTTAGATCAGCACCTATACTGCTTCAGCAAAGAATCTCCCAAATCTGCCAAAAAGTAAAAGCAATAATGTCACACTGGCAGGGTGCAATGCAATAATGGCATAGTGTGTGCCATATTAGCATTCTTCTATTTTTCTGTAGATTTCCACACAAGATCTTATTCGTTGTATTACAACGACATAGCTTAATCTCAAATAATTGGCACAGTAGTTGTTTATATAATTGTGCGAAAATGAAAAAACAAAAAGCTTAATGATAAAAGATTTCAAAACAAGGAGTTGTTATTATGACACTGATCAGATGGAGACCAACAAGGAATCTTGAGAGCGTTCAGGACGAAGTAAATAGAGTTTTTGAATCATTCTTTAATGCCCCGATGCGTCGCAGAGGCGAGGATGTCGGCGGCTGGTACCCGGATGTTGACATTGTAGAGAGCAAGGACAACATCGAAGTTCAGGTTGACCTGCCGGGTATGGAGAAAGATGATATCAAGGTTTCGGTTGAGGACAGTGTCCTGACCATCAAGGGCGAGCGCAAAGTCATGAAGGAAGAGAAGGAGAAGAATTATCATCAGATCGAGCGCACCTACGGCACATTCACCAGATCATTCTCGCTTCCGACCTCGGTTGAAGGCGACAAGATCAAGGCCAACTACAAAAATGGTGTGCTGAAGATCGATCTTCCCAAGGCTGAAGCTGTAAAGCCCAAGGAAATTCCGATTGACGTTTCGCAAGAGTTTTAAATGCTCCTGAATCCTGATAGAAGGTGTAGTGGAAGAGCCCGCCTTGATATCGAGGCGGGCTTATTCCCATCTATCAAACTGGACAAATAATGTAGTGCTAAATATAGAGAGGTGATTTTAATGGGTAAAGTAATAGGTATAGACCTGGGTACCACCAATAGCTGCGTATCGGTAATGGAGGGCAAGGAGCCCAAAGTTATCCCCAACGCTGAAGGCGGTCGAACGACGCCGTCGGTGGTAGCCATATCCAAGAACGACGAACGTCTGACAGGCACTGTGGCCAAACGTCAGGCGATTACGAATCCGATGAACACGGTCTTTTCGATCAAGCGTTTCATGGGACGTAAATACGCCGAGGTAACAAGCGAAATCAAGAACTATCCTTATAAGGTGGTTGAAGGCGCCAATGGCGAAGTCAAGGTTGAGATGGAGGGCAAGCAGTATGCTCCCCCGGAAATCTCCGCTATGGTGCTTTCCAAGATGAAAAAGACCGCCGAGGAGTATCTGGGCGAGAAGGTAACCGATGCGGTTATTACCGTACCGGCTTATTTCAATGATTCTCAGCGTCAGGCCACCAAGGATGCCGGCAAGATCGCGGGCTTAAATGTGCTCCGTATTATCAATGAGCCGACTGCGGCCTCATTGGCCTACGGCCTGGATAAGCAAAACGATGCCAAGATCGCGGTCTATGACCTGGGCGGCGGAACTTTCGATATCTCTATCCTCGAAATCGGTGATGGTGTATTCGAGGTGAAGTCTTCCAACGGCGACGGCCATCTGGGTGGCGATGATTTCGATAAGCGCATCATCGACTGGCTGGTTGAGGAGTTCAAGAAGGACCAGGGCATTGATCTCTCGCAGGATCCGATGGCGGTGCAGCGTCTGAAGGAAGCTGCCGAGAAGGCCAAGATTGAATTGTCCTCAACCAATGAGACGACAATCAATCTGCCCTTTATCACGGCCGACCAGAGCGGTCCCAAGCATCTGAACCTGACACTCAGCCGTTCGAAGTACGAACAGATGGTGGAAGACCTGATCGAACGTACGGTGGGACCATGCAAGGCGGCTATGGAAGATGCCAAGATATCATCTTCCGATATCGACGCCGTGGTGCTGGTTGGCGGTATGACCCGTATGCCGAAAGTTGTCGAGACCGTGAAGGAATTCTTCGGCAAGGATCCGCATAAGGGCGTGAATCCGGATGAGGTAGTTGCGATCGGCGCGGCTATTCAGGGCGGGGTCCTGACCGGTGATGTCAAGGACGTTCTGCTTCTGGATGTTACCCCGCTTTCACTCGGAATCGAGACACTGGGCGGAGTATTCACCAAGCTGATCGACCGCAACACGACAATTCCGACCAAGAAGACCGAGATATTCTCGACGGCTGAAGACAACCAGACCTCAGTCGAGGTGCATGTGCTTCAGGGTGAGCGTCCGATGGCCTCCGGTAACAAAACAATCGGACGGTTTCATCTGGACGGAATACCTCCGGCGCCGCGTGGAGTGCCTCAGATCGAGGTTACCTTCGATATTGACGCCAACGGTATACTGAATGTCTCGGCTAAAGATAAAGGTACCGGAAAAGAGCAGAATATCAGAATCGAGGCTTCCTCCGGTCTGACCGAGCAGGATATCGAAAAGATGGTTTACGACGCTAAGTCTCACGAGAGCGAGGACCAGAAGCGCAAGGAAGAGATCGATGCTCGCAATAGTGCGGATAATATCGCATACCAGACCGAGAAGAACATGAAGCAGTTCGAGGATAAGCTGGACGAAGATACCAAGTCCAAGCTGAATGCCGCACTCGAGCGCACCAAGAAGGCGATTGAGAACAATGACACAGCCGAGATGAAATCGGCTTCGGATGATCTGCAGAAGATCTGGTATGATGCTTCCTCGAAGATATATCAGCAGCAGGCCGGCGCCCAGCAGGGCCAGCCGGGTCCTGAAGGCCCCGAGCAACAGGCCCAGGGCGGTCAGGAAGACGAAGCTGTTGACGCCGACTTCGAGGTAGTCGACGACGACAAGAAGTAAAAGATAGATGAGCTGGCAGGAATGGATTCCTGCCAGCGCTCTTAGGTTGTTGTGCGTGGCGTACGTTTCGTGCGCCGCGTACTGGTGGCCGAGTCAAACTCCGTTTGGCCCGGAATACAACATGCCCAAAGAAGTTTGGGCATGCCACCCCTCCGTCGGGAAAGGATTCCCGACGGCAAGTGAAGAGAAATGGGAATATTCTTGAGTCTCGATTGTAGAATGGATAAGAGGGCTCTCTGAGAGAGAGAAG
>WJIM01000286.1 GCA_014730285.1 Candidatus Zixiibacteriota bacterium | reverse complement strand
GGTCAGGACCTTACCGTCATTGTTGACATCAGAGGCCGCGATCTGGCCCTGCAGGTTGATGTCAAATACGGCCTGTCCGTAGATGAAGTAGTTGGTATACAGAACAGCATCACCAATTTCATTGGCGATTTCGTTCAGGTTCAAGTCGCCGCGCTTATCGATTGAGTCGGCGCAAGCGATGTCAACTCCACCATAATAGAAATCTATAAACGGCAGAGGCGCAGGTTTAGTCGAATCCGGGTTGGCGGCACAATCCTCATAATACGGGTCGGGGATTGACTGCCAGCCTGCGATGTGCGGGTAATCCTGCGGGGGATCAAGGAGAATGTTTTCGAAGTTTGTGCGATCGAACCAATAAACCTTGCGGGAGACAAACGTATATGTACCGGTACTATCGGACATAATGTTATCACCGCAATCCAGCCAGTAGAATCCAATAGGTACATACTGACACTCATAGGTTCTGTCATCGGTCACATAGAACTTCAAATTGGCCACAACCAAAGAATCCGATCCCCAATACCAGGAATCAGGCCAGTTCGGATGAGCTGGACCATTGTTGATATCATTTATTCCAACTAATCTCACCAATCCACTCGGGCATTCGCTACCGCAGTTGCCGAACGGGCCAGTTCTGTAGGTGAAATATTCCCAATTTTCATTAGCAAGATCACTTCCTAAAGTAGCGTCAACTAAGTTCAAAGCGGAAGCATCATAGGAAATCAGGAAATCAAAACCACCAACATCCTGACCGTCTACGAAACCGTAGACCGGAACTTCGGTATATGTACCCTGAAACACGAACTCATCTTCGCCAGTCTTGCCAATACCGATTCTCATACCGGTGACTCTGATCACGAACTCACAAAGGGCTGTATCAGCCTGGTCGGTAAGACCAAGTATGATGTTATGATCGCCCAGTAAGGCAGGATCCATTGTGGTCTGCCATTCCCAATCACCTGTATTTGCATCAAGCACAAATCCGGTAGGAGTCTGAATTTCTACATACTCCATCGGACCAGGGCAATCGGGAACATCCTGATCATGACCGGTAAACGCACCATAAGCCAAGTCGCCGAATGCTATTCGGCAAAGACTGATACCATCAAACGGCACATTCGGACCCGGAGGGCAGTAATCCACAACCGGAGGCAAGTTTGTGATAACAACTACGAAATCACAAATATCCTCATTGCCGTAAATATCAGTAACTGAAACACTGACATTATGGACACCGACTTCACCGACTGAATTCCAGGTCCAAACACCATCATTATTGATGCTGCCCGGTCCGGAGACAACGGCGTAGTCAAGTTCTTCACCGCAGAAGCCCAGATCTGCATCATCAGCGTCGAAATCGTAATTGGCAGGTTCATTACAACCAAAAATCAGATCATCTGTTGGGCAATTGGTGAAGAAGGGTGCATTGGAGACAACGGTGTACGTTCCCATAACGCCCGTAACCGGCTCAGCAGCACAATCAGCTCCAACGAACGTTGTGGTTGCTGTGGTAAAGGCATCAATATCCCAATCAATACCGGTAGGGGTTATGTTGAAGGTACCTTCGGTGCAGCCAATATCGATGGTAAGCTCTACAACCACTGAAGTGCCCGCATCGAGTACCGGATCGCAGCTTCCCAGATTGGTGGCATACAGACGGAATATATCATCCGGCTGGCCGTCCATTCTGGTGAGATCTGATCCACCGGTGCCGTTAAGCAGTGTGAATGATGCGCCGGTAATAGTGCCCCAGGCACCATTATCAACGATCTCTGCAATAACATCAAACATCGATATCGGGTTATCTGCGGTTACTTCCATCTCTATGGTCTGACCGGTACGGCCCACATCAAAAGTGGCATCATTGAACGTTACCGTAACATCAGCCAATGCAGAACCAGCAAAGACAAGAAGCATTAACGAGGTCAGCAAAGAAAGTATTGTAAGATTTTTTTGCTTCATTACAATGCTCCTTCAAAGTTTTGATTTAAACCACCAACTTTGCTAATCCTGAAAACTAGTTTCAAGATTCCCCCCTCAAAGGTAAATTGGTAGCTTAATAATCCTAAGCACCAAATGTTACTTGATGTAATGGGCAAATTTGTTTAATGAGGATAAGCCAACAAAAACAATGATATTTCACAATATGATATTTTTATTACTTAATAGAGATGTGTAAAAGTTGAATGCGCGTAAAAGCTTTGAAAAACTGCGTTTCCCTAGACGCCCCTATTATAATGCCATTCCAAAATATGTCAAGACTTTTTTAATATATTTTCGTTTTTTCTGAATTTACATCCATTTCCGCCAATCCCGAACGGTTTTCACAAAATTCCGGCGGTTTTTCACTCATTATTATAGATATACAAATCCGATAATAATCCCTTAATCCCGTGCGGCAATTTAAATCTCTAATCCTCCCTTAGCACGTTTTTAAAATCCACCGATAAGATACAAGGATAAATAAAAGTCACGCCGCAGGAATCCCGGCTAAGGCGAAGCCATCGAATACTAATATGCGCATATACGCATTCATGATAAAAGAAAACAGCCGGGCTGATTTTCACCCGGCCGTTTATAACATATTTACATTATTCGGATTCGGTATCCTGAGGAGCTGAGGCGGTTATCTGATTGGTTGAACCGAAACCATCAAACATTAAGGTAATCTTGTCATCCATAGTCAGCAGATTATCCGGCTCAATGGCAATTGCGAAATCGGAAAGAGAAATCGTAAATTCGGCTGTAATATGAATAAGATCGCCGGTCATACCGGTATTATTCCCCGTGATCGGCTTTTCTTCTATAAATGTAGCAAATGTACGAATATTGGCATAAGTCTTGGAGAGACCGTTCATTGTCAACTCGCCCGTTGCAATCAGGCTGACTTCACGCATATTCTCGAGCCTGTATTCCGACGGATCGCTGACATTAGTAAGAACGAAAGTCGCTGTCGGATATGCGGCTACGTTAAGATATTCCTCGGATTTTAAAAGCTGATCCATCTCCGGATTTCCGGTTGTGAGATTCTCAAGGGGAATTTCCATTACCATAACTGGTTTTGTATATCCGCTGGGAGGAACCACTGTAGGAGCCGCTTCCATACGCACTGTATCGGCCTCTTCCTCAGGCTCTTCCTCTGTCATCTCCTCGGCAGCCATCTCCTCGCCCTCAGCCGCTGCCATCGTATCGGTTTCTTCAGCCTGCATTGTATCGGCTTCGGCTTCTGATTCGGCTTCCTCTTCAACAGGCTCAGGTTCAGCAATTTCAACCAGCTTGATAGAATCCAGCCAGATTGTCATTTCGCCGGTCATGCCTCGGACCAGGCCGACAACCGAACCAAGCGGCGCGCGGCTGTCGAAAATGGCCAGCGATTTCACCATGAGGACGTCATTCTCAAGTCCCTGGCCGAAATAAAATGTTGTTGTTTCCGGAATTACCTGCTCCTCCGGCATCTCGCCCTCCTGAGCCAAAAGCAGGGCGCCGGTTGCAATCATCAGGAATAAGGCCAACAAAAACGCCTTTCTCATTATTTCTCCTTTCATAAATGCATGTATGTACATATAACAATTTACTATTTTTATTCTACATAAATCCACAATGCCGTTCAGATACAGTTCTTTTGAATAAACTGAGCAAATCAGATTTGAATCTGCAACGGCGGATACAAAAGATAATCAATACCGTCTCTGGCAACACCACCATTTTGAATACAATGAAACCATTTCCAGAAGCTTCAAAATAAATCCCTGCAATTTATACAAAAACCTATCATTTGCCAAGCTAAATTATGCAAAAATTCTTTTATCCAATCGACATTAATACACCTGTAATCGTTCATGATATATTTCAGAAAAGAGGGCATGTTAAGTATTGACATCCAGCCTCCGATAATATATACATATTTGCGCATATACGTATGATTGGAGGATAAATGCTTGATGATATCGAACAACACGCGGCTATTTTCAAGGCGCTGTCCGATCCTTCACGTCTTCAGATCCTTAAAATTCTGGAGGCGGGCGACAGATCGGTAACGGAAATCGTGGACTATTTCAGCCTCTCCCAGCCGACTATTTCACGCCATTTATCGGCCTTAAAATCTTCCGGCCTGGTAAAGGCCAAAAAACAGGATCAGCAGAAAATATACAGCTTAGATAACGATGCCCTGAAATCATTCCTGAAAAGCTATTTCGGCTCATTCGAAAGTCTTAGGGGCTTTAAACTCTAATGAGTTCTGTTAGTTCCTGCTCCCGATGAAATCGGCAGTGTGAACTGACAGTTATATAATATCTTGAACAATACAAGATTGCTAATGTGGGCGTCAGATCACAATCCCGTCTTCGACCGAATCAGGTTCTGACGCAACTCAAAAAGAAACTTTTGAGAAAACCTATCCTGGTGCGCGCTATCCGATGCGGCGCAATCATTTCTTATTCGGATAGACGATCTCGGTATCGGTGATAATCGCCGTAACCAGCTCATGCGGGGTAACATCAAAAGCCGGAGAATACACCTTGACCCCGTCCGGCGCGGTTTTCACACCGTTCCAGTTGGTTACCTCCTCCGGGGAACGCATCTCGATCTCCACATCCTCGCCGGTTGGAGTATTCTCGTCGTAAGTCGACCATGGTATCGCCACATAAAACGGTATATTATGATGTTTGGCCAGAACCGCCACGCCGTAGGTGCCGATCTTATTTATCACATCGAAATTCTTCGTAACCCGGTCTGCGCCGGTGATCACACAGTCGATCATCCCCTTTTTCATCAGGCTGGCGGCCATATTATCCGTATTCAGGGTAACATCGATATTTTCCTGCATCAGCTCCCATGTGGTCAGACGCGCTCCCTGCAGGAGCGGACGGGTCTCGTCGGCATAGACCCTGATTTTTTTGCCCTGCCTGGCGGCAACATACATAACCGATAAGGCGGTACCGATCCCGGCAGTAGCCAGAGCGCCGGCATTGCAGTGGGTCAGAATCGACATACCGTCTTTTATAAGCTCAGCGCCGTTTTCGCCCATCTTACGGCACATCTCCTCGTCGTCCTTATGAATCTGCTGAGCCTTTTCCAGAAACAGCTCACGGATTTGATCTAAGCTCTTATCCTTATTCGAATTGGCGATTTCCTTCATCTGATCAACCGCCCAGGCAAGATTTACCGCTGTTGGACGGGCGGCGCGGATTTCCTCCAGATATTCCATCATGGTCTCGAAATCATCGGCATTCTGGCAGGCCACCACGCAGCCGTAAGCCGCCGCCACACCTATTGCCGGAGCGCCGCGCACCCGCAGCATCTTGATTGCCTCGATAATATCGCGGTAATCGGTCAGATCCAGATAAATTTCTTTGCCGGGTAAAAGAGTTTGATCCAGAAGGACCAGCTTTTCATCCTCGAATTTAAGCGTGTAGGAATTCATCTCTATTCTCCCATCACTGTAATTACGAGTTCACGGGTGCGGGATTTGTTATCAAAATCGAGAAATACGATCTGCTGCCAGGTGCCGTGCCGCAGTTTGCCGGAGACAACCGGCGCGGTCAGTGACGGCCCTATCAGCGCGGAACGCAGATGCGAGAAGCCGTTGCCATCCCCCCAGGTCTTGTCATGCTCATAGGAACGGTTTGAGGGTATAATCTTCTCCATAAACTCCGGAAGGTCTTTCTGGAGTCCGGGCTCATACTCGATTGTGGTGATTCCGCCGGTCGAGCCGGGACAGAAGATATTC
>WJIM01000285.1 GCA_014730285.1 Candidatus Zixiibacteriota bacterium | reverse complement strand
TGTACCCTCGGGGTCATAGCTCTCGATATCCGCAAAATCGAAAAGTATTTTATCGTTATTCTGGCAGTGGGTACGGATTTGATTATTGCGGGCATAAAGGTTGCCCTCGACACCGCTTCCATCCAGATGACCGGTCATATAGATAAATGTGACATCGGGATAATCGGCCTCCAGTTCCTCCATCTTGGCCAGATAGGCATTAATCCCATCCTCCGTATTGTCAGAACATCCGCCGCACCATGAAAACATTGCCATGTTGCACTCCGCATGACTGTCGAGATAGCTGCGCGTGGCGGGCGCCCAGGTGGTATCGCCGTTGTGACCAAGATCATCGCCCACCTCATGAAAAGGCGGCGGATCATAAAGAGTATTTTCGCTGTATAATTCCGAGATGCCTGTCATGATCTGGCTGCCGTGGGATGTGTGGACATAGTAGATATTGAATTCGGCTCCAATATCTTCGAATATCGTATCGGGAAGAAGGTCAAATTGAGAGCAGGCATTATGATCGGCGATTATCGGCTGAGAGAAAGCTGAGATCGGAAATACTAAGATCATGAAAAAGATAGAAAGAATTCGTCCGGCAGTTAAGACATTTCTATGTAACATGTTTCCTCCCGATATAATTCTGCAAAAATCACCGATTTGTTTAAGCAATTTAATATATTTGATATATCTGTCAATCTTAATAGCTGATATCGGTTCAAATTAAACTTGAATATGGCAGTGCATAAATGTAGATTCACGGCATGTTAAGTTTTTTCAAAAGACATCCGCTGGCAACTGTGCTTGCGGTCGCTGTAATCCTGCGTATTCTGGCAGTGATTTTCGCCCAGGGATATATGGCTCATGACGATCATTTCGAAACTGTTAAGATCGCATGGGAATGGCACCATGAGGGCATATTTCTTGAGGATGGCAGCCTTAGATGGGAGGGTAAGCCGGATATTGGCGTTCTCAGGAGCGTGGTTTACAACCTCTTTCTTCTGGCTGAGATGAAAGTCACCGCCGCATTGGGAGTGGATTATCTGGATATTCACATGTACTTCGACCGGGCGGTTCATGCGCTTTTGTCTCTTCTTCCAATTCTATTTGGATTCTACTATCTCAGAAAGGAGACTGACTTAAGCACTGCCGTCACCGGCGGACTGCTGCTTGCCGCTTATGGCATGATGCCGTTTTTTGCCGTGAAAAATCTTGTTGAGATGGCGGCGGCGGATTTCCTGCTACCCTGCCTTATACTGGCACATTTTTCTATGAAAAGGCGGTCGAATGCTATGGTAATTGTTGCCGCAGTATTGGGTGGAATAGCCTTTATGATACGGTTCCATGTCGGCCTGGCGCTGGTGGCAGTCCCATTTGCGATGGTTATCCAAGGCCGCAGATGGAAACAGGCCGTACTTTTTTCAATTGGCGTGCTGGCTATGGTCGCTCTTCAGGGCCTGATAGATATCTGGAGTCACTGCAGATTCCTGGGGAGTGTAATCAACTATATCACGGGCAATTTGGGAGCGCCGCCCACGATTCCCGGTCCCTGGTATAAATACATTCTGCTCATATTTGGAATAATGATTCCGCCGTTTTCGATCTTATTCGTGCTGTCGATTTTTGGAAGGGATGTAATCAGAAAACATCTGATCCTGCTATTATCGTTTATAATTTTTGTTGCCGGACATTCTGCGGTTGTCAATAAACAGGAAAGGTTTATCATCCCGGTCTTTCCCGCGCTTTTGGTTCTGGGATGTGTTGGGCTGTACTATCTTTATTACAACAGCGGCTGGTATTTTAAATGGAAAGGCTTGAGGACCTTTTTGTGGGGATGGTTTGTAGTTTTTAATACAGCGCTCCTGGTACTTTTCACATTCAATTATTCCCACAAAGGTGCTGTCGAGCCTATGGTATATCTCTCGCGTCAGGACAATGTAGACGGCGTAATATTCGATTGCACCGAACGCAGGAAATGGCTGCCCTATTCCTACTGGAATCATAAAAAGCCGGAAGCAGTGAAGTTGACTCCCGATTATGGATTAAAGGATGCAATTAATTCTGGACAGGTCAGGCCATCAGATCCGCCCCAGTATATCGTTGTATTCGCCGATGGAAAACCGAATATGTATATCGAGCGATACAAAAATTATCTGGCCGAGTATGAAGCAGTATTTCACGGAGAACCGTCGTTAATGGATATTATCCTGCACAGGCTGAATCCCAAATATAACCACCTGAATGAGTCCTGGGTTCTGGAGCTTGTTGATCCCCCTAATTGATCAGAACTTCCCCGGTTGATTAATCCTGAAAGAAAAGGCCCGACGCTTTTTACGGCGGGCCCTTGAAAGGAATGTGGAATACTATGCATCAAACGGGCAGCAGTCGCCGTTATACCAGTTGGGTGAGCCGGGAGAGCAGTCTCCCGGAGGGCCGCCCCCTATGAAAACATAGTTAATGATCCAGACAGCGTCGGAAACATTAACCGCACCCTCGCCATTGGCGTCTCCGCACGCCAGTACCGGCTGCGGCTCCGCCCCGCCAATGAAGACATAATTGATGACCCATACCGCATCCGAGACATTAACGGCGCCATCGTTGCTCGCATCCCCGCATATACCCACGCATTCCTGGGGATCTTCTAATATGTTATTATTGTCAATGAAAACGAATCCTTTATCAATTAACTCCTGCAGACCCGAAAGATCGGTCTTGCTGGATGAAATATCGACTGCTTTCACCTTTGAAATAATGATAGTGTCATTCGGGGCCAGACTGCCTTCCCAGAATCTGAAGACGGAATTCAAATCGGTTGATGAATCCGAAAAGATATTGTATGTCCCGTCAAGGCCTGTCAGTTCATTGTATATATCAACTGTGTTATATCCGCTGTCGGGATATATCCAGTCATGATTATCAAGCACGGCTCCGCCGTAATCGACATCATGACCGGCATCAGGAGCCATCCCGGCGTAGACATTGGAATGGGCACTTGCGCCGTATTGATAAATCAGGCCGGTTGAAGGATCGAAACCGCCGGCATCAAAACTGTAATCCTTCTCGACATCCCAGTCTATTCCCTCGCCGATGAGTGCATCTGTCAATGTACTTGAACTTTCATTCCAGATTGTAACCTTCTCGATCATAACTGAGGTATCCTCGTGAATGGGGACAAAAAACTCGGCCTTACCGTGGACGACCGAATCGGGAGTACAAAAATAGCTTTCCGCCGACCAGTACCCCTCGCCTGCACCGTGATCGCCCACGGCGGTAACCGTTATTTCACTGAGAGGCTGCATGCGTGCGTCTTTACGCTGATAATCCGGAAGCGATATTGGCAGAAGATCGCCCATATGGTCGTCGGAATTATCGGTGTAGACAAATAAATCAGATCCAATTTTCCACCCCAGTATCAGGGAGGAGTTATAAAGCGGGTGGAGGGTACTATCCTCTCCGCAGCCAAAGAACGCCATATTTCCCTGGAGAGGTCTCATATTTTCGCTCCCCGATTGTGGCGTATTGTAAACATCAACTGACCAGCAGCCGCCGGAAAGATTGGCAAATTCGGGTTGATAATATTCACAGGCAACTATAAGATCGACAGAGATATCGAAATCATCACCTGCGTCAAGACTGACCGAAATTGTGCCAGTATAATTGCCCTCTCCCAGAGAGGAGGAATTCGCAGTCCATTCAATTGTCTCAGGTAACGCACATCCGGATTTTCCAGCCCAGGCCGGATCGCCGGAATGGCGTGGACCAGCTCCGGCTCCTATGCTGCCGGCAGTTCCAAAGGTTACGTTTAACCAGGAGACATTCGGAGTTGCTATAAAATTCAAGTCAATATTTCCGCAGTTTATAAGCTCAACCTCTGAGGAATAGCTGGAGGAGGTATTACAGCCTGAACTATTGCCGTTAGGTGCAAGCGCTATTTCCGCAAATTCAGCACCGGGCGGAGAGACATCGAGACAGGCATTAATACCCGCATCAGCCAGATCGAAACAAGGCCAGGTCATAAACATAAGCGGATTCTCGGTTTTAGATCCCCCCGGATAAGAGCCGGTGGGTCCTGTACTGAGAAACCATTTTCCGGGATCTTTATCCTCAAGATAAAACAACATCAGGCTGTCCGTAGAATACATGGCCATGCTCGGGAATGACTCATGAAAACAGTCGCCCGGTAAACAGCTATCCGACGCAGTCTGAGTAAGATTTACGGCATCCGACCAAACAACCCCCATTCCTCCGGAAGCATCTGAACCAACGACAAAAATATCGGCATTATAGAAATGATTTATCTGGGCTGGTGTTCCCGCACCAAATTCGGCGGTTGTATCGCCACTTGGATCGGTATTCGCTCCAAAACGCTGGAACATGATATAGAGCTTATTATCGCACCAGCTTATATTTGGTTTGGACAGTGTCCAGTGGCCCTCTGGAAAAATCGAACCATGCTGGTCATCCGGGACTTTCCAGAAAGATGGTTTGGAGGCGTCATAGGCGATCGAAATACAGTCGTTGCCGCTATCATAGTGGTATAGCTTTCCGGTAAGGCCCAAATAAGCGCCAAAATAGTCGCAAGGTGAATCCGGATCTTTCGGATTCTGACGATCCGCCGCGGGCCATACGAGGTGCAGATTACCGTCCGGATCTACCATGGCCGAAAGGTCGTAAATGGCCGGATCGGTTTTTCCATCCGCAAAACCGCTGCGATAATCTGTTATGGCAATAAGGGGTCCCCATGTTGCGCCATCATCTGTAGATTTGCGGTAAACAACTTCTGAAGCCTGGGCATAAAGCTTGCGGCTATCCTGATCGGGATCGCAGGGATTGGGATCATGCGATTGCCAGTACAGCGGGCGCAAATAGCAATAGTACACATCGCTGGAATTCTCATCGGCCCGGATAATATGGGAAGGCAGATAAGCCGAATCGATGAAGACAGGATCCTCCGACCAGGGATTTGTACCAACTTTTCTATTGTATAAAAGCGAAATCGTCTCTCTGGGTACAGTCCCGGAACCCGATGGACAAACAAACTCTGCGGTCGCAGCATGAAGGATATCTGTCCCGTCAGACATGGTATCCGCGTCGATTTTCGGATAAATATAGGGATTGGTTTCTCCGCAGGTTGCACCGGTTGAAATATTCAGATTATTAGGAGGGCCTGACAGAGTATCAGAAGTATAATCCAAAAAATCAAGTGGACAATTGGGACCGGTTAACCCTGATATTGCAACAGAGTTTTCAAATAATCCCGGGACAGATGTGTAGCTTTGTGCCAGATTGACATCACCGGGGAGAATCTCGAAATTTGAATGCAGGGTGGCATCAGGACCATCTACCGTTCCTATTGCTCCCCCAAATGTATAATCCCAAATCCCGCTATCCCAATCGTACATTCCCATATTGATACTATAGATTGTTGTAGAGCCAATTGTTACCCTCCAGGGATAATTCATCAAGACATAATCGCATGAAGAACTGTAATAGCCGGGATAGACTATTTGACGACCGATTGAAGTCTCATGCCAATTATCCAGCAGATCAGTTTCCGAATCATATAGTTGCCGGCTTGGGGCAAAAGTCATTGCCCCAGTGGGTGATTTATTGAATTTGATGGCTCCTGTTGTCGGTGTTTCCCGCATATCTCGTTCAAACAGACTTACATCGCTAAGATTAGCGCTGGTTCTATAGCTGGATTTTTTTGAAGAGTTTTTTGGTAGTGCAGTGGATGTAAAAGAGTATAGCAGTATGATTAATATTATTGAAAGCTTTTTAAGCATCTAATCTCCCCCATAGATTTAAGGATTGTCATTAAGTGGGCCGTAAGTTTGCAAAAATGCAATGAGTTATTTTCCACCTCCTTCGAAGCCCCCTAAAAATATTATGTCCTTGATGTCTTACTAGGTTGTCAGCGCAAATCAGAAATGTGACGATGCTGAGAGGCTACACGGGCGATGCTTATTAATCAGAGTTTTATGCCCCTCTTAAGAACTTTAAGTCAGCATATATCTGATCAGGATAAGGACTAAAATACTGATACTGTATTTTCAAAACAAAAACCGTACTGCATTTATCCTATATCAACAAAACCGGATGGCTTATGTCAAGTATTTATTTTAATTAATTCAGTAAAAAAGCCCGCTCCTTATAAAAAGCGGGCTAAACTACATAATCAAATAAACTTATGGCGTAAACGGGCAGCAGTCGCCGTTATACCAGTTGGGTGAGCCGGGCGAGCAGGTCGAAGGTGCGCCTCCGCCAATAAACACATAGTTAATGATCCAGACCGCATCGGAGACATTTACAAAGTCATCTGAATTGGCATCGCCACAGGCCAGCACCGGCTGAGGCTCATCCCCGCCGATGAAGACATAATTGATGACCCATACCGCATCGGAGACATTAACACTTAAATCAAAGTTGGCATCTCCGCATTCTCCCTGACAGGGGCCAGTTGCTGCAAAAATCTGCCAGAAACCGTGCCTGAGCTTGTAATTGGTTGATGCCCCCTCGTCGACTGCGGTCTGGCTGAGTGTGCCTTTGAGGCCGTAATTGGTCGATGATCCCTCGGTACCGCCATTGGAGATCACCTGCCAGTTTATCTCCTCACCGGCTTTAGGGTCATCGGCGATAGCATTTATCAACGCCATCGCATATATAACTATCACCAAAATTATTATCTTTCTCATAATTACTCACCACCCCCTGCTTCGGCGGCTTCACGGGCCGCCTGTCTTACATCATAGTCAACAGATTTTTGCTCGCCATAGCCATAGCCTTCCGGATAAAGATATGTTCCCTGCTCGAGAATATGCTTTTCCTGTTCAGGCACAATTCTGCGGGATTCAGCATATGGATCTTTTCGTATGCCAGTTACTGTCCAGGATACTTTGACATTTGGTTCGTTTGTCGCAATTATAAATCTATTATCGGAAATTTCTTCCTTTACAATCGCCTGCGCAAATGTGCCAATTGCAGTAAGCTGATAACGGAAATCCGAATTAAGCTCTTCAAAGTAATCTGGCAGATTCACTGTTGCCAGACCGCCGGCATCTGTAACCGCATTGCCGGTATAAATATTCATCATATCCGGAGAGCCGACATTGCTGTGATAAAGGTATTTATTTTCCGGGTCAAGGGGATGATCCACTCTGTATGCACCAACCAGATAGAAGATCTGACCTTGAATAGCAACATCCCCGAGAAAATAACCTGCAAAATCCAGGTCATCATGATAACCGGGAACATCTGCCATCACCCCGCGCGTAAAGTCTCCTCCAGTAGCATAACCATATACACCAACAGCAGTTCCAACTTCATGATCATTCGTGCCGTGGCCATATACTCCATAGGTGTAATTGCTCGTTGATGAGGAGGACGTCCTTTGAGCCTTGCTCCACATTCCAAAAGCAGTACCTGTTCCGCCCTGGTTGGCTTGAGCAACTGAGGCATATCTTGAAGCAGAACTGTTGTAGCTTCTGTCTATTCGAAGCACAGTATAAGTCTGAGGTTCTATTCCCAATCCTATACAGCCGTTTTGAATCGTGAGTGCATCGCTGTAGTTTGTTCCTGAATGCTTACTTCCCAGTGTGACCAGATCTTCATCGATATCCCAGAGCATCCAGGCCCGGTCGTTGCCGGACTCTCCAAAAACCAGGCCCGTTTGATATCCGGGTAAATCATCCCCGATAACCAAACGATTTCCGCTGAATGATCCCAGATCTTTTCCAACCACCAGGGGTTCACTGGGATCCTGTGCCCATAAATCGATCCCCACTTTTCCCTGATAAATCGAAATCGGCTTGCGCGTATCTCCGCCGTCGGTAGCATTAAAATAAAATCTTCCATCAGGGGAGCGGCCTATTGCCATTCGATT
>WJIM01000284.1 GCA_014730285.1 Candidatus Zixiibacteriota bacterium | reverse complement strand
AGCCAGGATTTCACCGGGATTGACATCAAAGGAGATATCATCAACGGCGTAACTGACACTGTCATCGTATGATTTGGCAAGATTTCTTACTGATATCATTTAGCCCAATCTGACAAGATACTCGTCATTCTGAGCAAGGTGAAGAATCTGTTTGATTCGTGAAAGATTCTTCGTTCGTCCTCGATCAGGGGCCGGGACTCACTCAGAATGACAACTTAAATGCATGCTTTTGGATTTATTATAAAAAGATGGATAGCGTATCGCTACTAAAAACCGCAGGATCATTTGACAATATATTCTTTTGCCAGGTCACGGCCCTTGCCCGTGAGAACTAAAAGGTCGCCTTCTTTTTTGAGAAGCTTTCTGCCTTGAGCCTGCTCGACGACCTTTCCGGCAAAATTCGGATTCCAGCGCAGATGCTCTTCCAGATGGGCAAAGCTGTTTTCATAAGTTGCCTCGGGAAGGTCCTCATGCTGGTATAGATGTATCGCCAGCATTGCCCGCGCGAACTGCCATCTCTGGTTGAATCTGCGTTTAATCAGAGCGATCAGTCCTCGTCCCGGAGCAAGTATATAGGCCAGCAGAAATATCATACCCGCCATCGTGGCCATGGAGCCCGCGATCGATGCATCCAGAATATGGGCAATCCAGTAACCGCTGACAGCGCTTGCTGCCCCGAATAGAATCGACAGAAATATCATAAGCGAGAGACGGTCGGTAATAAGGTATGCTGTAGACGCCGGCGCAATCATCAATGCCACAACCAGAATCGAACCCACCGCATCAAATGCTCCCACCGCGGTTATGGAGGTTAATGTCATCAGAGTATAATGGATAAATGCAGGGGAGAAACCCAATGCCAGTGAAAGCCCGGAATCGAATGTCGCCAGTTTCAGCTCCTTGAAAAAGACAATCACGAAAACCAGATTGAGAATCAGAATACCGCTCATAACCCAGAATGCCTTGGGGCCAATATCGGTACCGGCAACAATCATTCTATTAAACGGCGCAAAGGCCAGCTCGCCCAGTAAAACAGAGTCTATATCGAGATGGATATCTCCGGCATAACGTGAGATCAGGATCACCCCGGCGCTGAAAAGAACCGGGAAGACCAGCCCGATAGCGGCATCCTCTTTCACCAGACCTGTTTTTTTCAGAAGTTCAACCAGGCTGACAGTAATAACTCCCGTAATAGTGGCCCCGATTATCAGGATAGGCGAGCTTAAATCCCGTACTATGAAAAAGCCGATCACTATGCCTATAAGAATTGCATGGCTGATCGCATCGCTGATTAGAGCCATCTTGCGCAATACCAGAAATACCCCGGGGATGGCACATCCGGCGGCCACAACAACCGCGATCATCTGTATTTCGATCTGCGTGATATTCATTGCGCACCCCGCAGGCTTAAATTCCGCTTTGCTTCCTGATATCCTTTTTCGGTGAGAACCCATTCGTGATCGCCGATTTCGCTAACCAGGCCCTGACGGGAAAGCTCGCGTAAACTGCCATGAATATCCGCCATACTCGGGGTCATCGTCCTGAGCACTGCTTCCGAATGCGGATGTTCGCGATCCTGATGTTGCTCGGTAAGCTCGTATAAATCGCTCAGGATGCCCTGAAGTCTTAGTGTTCGGCTTCGAATTCTCTCCCGAATCCACTTGAAAAAAAGTCCCCTATTCGGCGACATAAAGAGTGAGATTGCGACTATTGCACTGATACATAAAACAATTGCCGGCCCTGTGGGAAGACGTGGAACAGTGCTGGAAATAACAGCCCCGGCCACCCCCGCAATCGCACCGAAGAGCGCCGAAAGCACGATCATCCAGCCCAGTTTATCGGTCCATTGACGGGCCGCAGAGGCCGGCGCGACCACCATTGCACTCATCAGCACCACACCCACTGTTTGCAGGCCGATTACGATTGCGATTACCAGAAGCGTGGTCAGGATGATGTCCAGGAGCCAGATCGGTGATCCCTGGCTTCCGCCGAAGCTCGGATCGAAGCAGAGAATTTTGAACTCCTTCCAGAACAATGTCACCGCAAACAGAGCTATCGCTCCGAGAATAGCCATAGTAACGACATCCCGCTGCAAAAGCGCCGAGGCCTGTCCGAACAGGAATGTGTCTAGACCGGCCTGGGTGGCATCCGGGAGCTTCTGAATGAATGTCAGAAGCACCAGGCCAAAGCCAAAAAAGACCGAAAGGATCATACCCAACGCGGAGTCATATTTGATACGAGTTGATTTGACCACGCTCATAACGATCAAGGTGCCGATCCATCCGGCAACCGCCGCCCCCAGGATCAGTACAATTGGTGCCTTGCTTCGTGTGAGGATAAACGCCAGCGCAATGCCGGGCAGGGCGGCATGCGAAACAGCATCCCCAAGAAGGCTCTGCTTCCGGAGCACCGCAAACGCTCCCAGCGCTCCGCTGACAATACCCAGCACAGCCGCTCCCATGGCTACGGTCCTTAGAGTATAATCGGTGATCATATCTGTCAGAAGCTCGAAAAATCCCATTTGCCGCTCTTTCTAAGTCTGCGACTCCATCTGATGGCTCAAAAACGCCACACGTCCGCCGTAAGCCAGACGCAGATTGTTCTCGGTAAAGACCTGCTTAACCGGACCGCTGTCGATCCTGCGGACATTTATGAGTGTGACCCAGTCGAAATATTCCGGGACTGTCTGAAGGTCATGATGAACCACAGCTACGGTCTTTCCCGAGTCT